>JAAVGQ010000002.1:3773-8851 GCA_014800105.1 Bacteroidales bacterium
GACNCGTTAATTATATGTGTATGTGTGTAGTGTCTTGTCTATTATTCTTGGAAAGCGATTCTTACATCCGCGGGACGGAAACGAACTCTTGCTTGTTGAGAACCGCCGGTCTTTGAGTAAGGAAGTGTTCCTGCTGCCATCATATTGTTGATAGTGCTGAGGCTAACATTGTATCTGCTGATTATATCCGATTTTGTCCACAATGTTTCTTCCGGCTCGATAACTCCTAAGCCTGTGAGTACCTCATATAAATCTCGACTCGCAGCTTTAACCTGATCGCGGATTTCTATTTTAATCTGTTCGCGCATCTCATCCATCAATCTACGCATCTCGCCAAAAACGATTCTTTTATCAACGTCTTTCATAAGCGAGGCATTATGGGGAGTTTTGAGATTCGGTTGATGATTTTGTCATAGGCTATAGGACTCCATGAGAGTTGGTTGTTCCGGATAGCATTGACTATTGAGTCGAGGAAATACATAGTATCTCTTCCTTCTTTTCTCCATTTCAGCCCAATCTTTTTTCGGATGCGCTGAAGATGACGGGGAGAAACAAGGAGAATTGATGCTGCTTCATCCTTTGTAACTTTGGGATTCTGAGGTAAGGGGTAGGGTTTCTCCTTAACCTGTTGGGGTTGCTCCTTCTTAGAGATGTATTCCATGATGCGGACCATACCTTCGCGCATCTCGGAAACCTCATTAAGGATCTGTTCAATATTAAGTTCCATACTTACGGGATTTAGTGGGTTGTTTAATTTGACCGCAAGTTAGCACCGTTCTGCTCCCCCAGACTGATACATGTAATATTACGTAACACGAGAAACTCGGAAATTTAAGATAATTTTAACATGTCAAAATTTATCTTAACACATGCCGGGATATAGCAAGTGCCGTCCGAGTCATTCCCGAACGGCACTCACTTGTGCGGATGGAATGTCTAATTAAAAGTCGAGCGCTCCCAAATTGCGGGAGAGTTCATCCATATCTTTACTAATCTTAGTATTGGTGATACGGGCGTAGATCTGAGTCGTTTGGATATTGGTATGTCCGAGCATCTTTGAAACTGACTCAATGGGGACACCTTTACCGAGGGTCATTGTTGTGGCAAAGGTATGACGGGCGAGATGGAATGTGAGATTCTTCTCGATACCACAGATTTCGGCTATCTCCTTCAGATAGCAATTGAGCTTCTGATTGGTAATGATAGGAAGCAACTGGCCGTCCATGAACTGGCCCTCATACTTCTTTAGTATCTTGATAGCTGGAGGTAGTAAGGGGACGGTTACCTTAGTGTTTGTTTTCTGACGGTGGGTGACTATCCACAATCTGCCGTCAAACATCTTTTGGATATTGTCAACTCGCAGGTTGCGGAGGTCTATATATGCCAATCCTGTGAAACAGGCAAAGATGAACACGTCTCTAACTTGTTCAAGACGCTTTGACCCGAAGGTCTTTGACATCATCTTGGTCAGGTCTTCCTCGGATAGAAAGCCCCGGTCAACACGTTCAATAGAGATTTTATATCCATTGAAGGGATCCACACCAATAAGACCGGCGCGAATAGCCTTGTTGATTACTTGTTTGAAAAACTTCATGCACTTGTAGGTGGTATTCTGAGAATACTTATACTCGGTGCGGAGGAAGAATTCAAGGTCGGTGATGAAGGGGAGTTTAATCTCACGCAGGGGAATATCCGTGATATTATACTTTTTCTTCATGAACTCAACGACTCTACGGTACATTCGCTCGTACTTCTTATAGGTAGGGTCTGCTTTGCTCAAACCAACGAGCTTCTTGGTATCTTCAAGATGCTGCTCATAGAGTTTGAGGAGCGATTCCTCACGTTGGGTTACACCCATGTAGGCATTGCGTACCATTTCGGCTGTCACGTAGCCATGACGACGTTGGATGTCGTAGTAATGGTCTTTCAAAATGACCTGAATATCTTCAAGTCTGTTGTTGAGTTGCTGGACCTTTTGAGTGCGTCCAACACCTCTTCCGATTTTGCTATCCCAAAGTTTAGGATCAATGGTGAGCTTTGAATTGAGTTGTTCCATTTCTCCGTCAACAGTAATACGGATCATAATGGCGGAAGTACCATCTTTATTGACGTGATTACCGCGGAGATAGAACAGAACCTTAAATGTGTTCTTTTTCATTTTCTCTGGATTTAGTGTTATCGTTAACCGCGATTTCCCGTCGGTTGAAAGGATAACGAGTTTAACATTTAGTTTGATTGGACAGATGTCGGCAATCGGCGGACGAATGTCGGACACCTGTCAGGTAGCAGAGAAAAAGCCCGAGAAGAATAGATGAGAATCGTTAGCGATGCAACGAACAAAAAAGTAATGAAAGGTCAGCCTAACCCAATATTTATAAGGGGTAAAAATGACCGATTTTTGACCATGTTTTGTCCGAGTTTTGTCTTTGCAACTCGTTAGCCATCAGGAATTTATATTGCTATTCGTTACAAATCGTTACATTTTTTGTCCTGTCAGATTTTGTGTAACGAGTTGGTAACGAAAGGCTGTCTGTCGCGGTCTTTTTTCGGTCCGATGTCGGTCCTGAGTCGACATTTTTAGGCACTAAAAAACCGCAGAACTAATTGATAGTCTGCGGTTTGTCTTAATTTTGTCTTGCGTGGTCCGGAACTTGTCCGACCCGCCAAGTGGAGTTGGGGGGATTTGAACCCCCGTCCAAACGTGGAATTGATGAGTTTTCTACATGCTTATTCCCGAGTTGGTTTTCGAGCCGTGGCAGGAACGGGACCTCCAACCATGGCCTTAGCTTCTAAAATTTCGGGCAAACCTCGAAGCTCGGCTTTCCCTATACCCGATTTAGCTGCACCGCCTTATCGAGGAGTCTCGGGTCCAGGACTCTCGGGCGATGTCTCGTCCGCGTAACTGTTACGCGGATAAAGCTGATCTACTATACTTCAATCAAGCAGCGAGAGCGTAGTTGTTTTCGCCATTTGAAATTTTGATGTCAGAGATTTAAGAGCTTAGGCATCATTGCTCTGCATGCTTGCTGACCACTTCTACACGCTGTCAAAACCGGTCAACCCCATTCTCTAATGAGGACTGCAAATTTACGCATTTTCCGCGAATAATGCAATAGTTTATGGAGATTTTTTGGCATAAAAATTTTTCTCCCTGTAAATCAACGTTTTAAAAAATTTTTGTAAAAAAAGTTGCAAAAATATTTGGTGGTTTCAAAAAAACCTCGTAACTTTGCAGTGCTTTTAAGGCCCAGCGGGGTGTAGCTCAGCCCGGTTAGAGTACGCGTCTGGGGGGCGTGTGGTCGCAAGTTCGAATCTTGTCACCCCGACCAAGCAAAAGCCTAAAGCAACGAATCGCTGAACCATCCCCGGTTCAGCGATTCTTTTTTTTGTGCCCCACCCTATGGAAAGGCGGATTCCGATCCGCCGCCACGTCTGCGGGGATTGTGTACTCCGGAGTCATGGGCATGAGCCGGAGCGGATGCGGCGAATCAGAATCCACCTTTCCATAGGGCAGTACATGACCGGGCTTCGTGGCGCCCCCCCCACGATGGAGCGCAAGCACCACGATTTTTTGGTATTCGGCCCTATATGCAAATTATGACGCTGACGCGCCACCGTGGCGAGGGCGCCACGGTGCCCGGTAGCTGTTCGCGAGGCTTTTGTTGCGCAGCCTATGGAGAGGCGGATTCCGATCCGCCGCCACGTCTGCGGGGATTGTGCATCCCTGCGTCATGAGCATGAGCATGAGCCAGAGCGGATGCAGCGGATCGGAATCCGCCTTTCCATAGGGTCTCTGACCGGGCTTCGCGGCGAGGGTGCCAAGAAGTTCAGTGTTTTTCGCCTAACTCATGAGTTCTGCAACACATCTATCCATTAGTAAGAAGATGATGACAGCTATAAAATTTCAAGCCCAAGAGCCAACTCAATCTTAGAAATGGTTTCAATGGAAAGATTCTCCGTTCCTTTCAATACTTTTGAAACATACTGCTGAGAACAACCCATGCGCTCAGCCAAGGCTTTCTGCGTTAATCCAAGCTCCTCCATCTTATCAAGCATCATCATAGCGATTCGTTGCGAATATCTAAGCCACACCCTGTTCGCATTACGCCACTGAGCCTTCTCCCTCCACTGCGAGGGTTTTCCACTTGAATGAGCATTGAGTTTCGTTATAATCTCTTCCCGTGACCTCATTTCTGTCTCCTTTTTTATCTAACCTCTTTAAGATAATCATTAAATGAATCCATATCCACGATATCATTATCAAGCAGAAAGTTTCTAACTTTTTCCATCCGAGCTAACTCAACTAATGTATGTTCACGTTCCTGCATGGTTCGAGTCAGTTTTATAGCACCTCCCGTGATTATATAGATGCCGGGGTCTAACTTGATGGCATAAATGCGTAACCATGAAGCGTGGCGATGAGTATTTCGAAGGCGTGCCTTCTCTTTTCCAAGAAGCATCTCCGAAATTCTTTCATTCTCCAATGGTCTGAATATCTCGTCTAAATTAGCATCAGGGGAAATATCCATTATCAGACACTGTAGCCTATCGCTATCCTCTATCGTATCGTAGATAGCTTGATTAACGTCTGTTATTTTGAAATATGAAGCCAGGTCATGCATATTTTGTTTAAAAAAAGAACGCAACCAAGTGACGTCGTTCCATTGGTCAAGTATAGTGTCAAGAACATTGTCAAGGCAGTTGTCATATCGAACTGCCCAGAGATTTCCATTTTCTGTTATGATATCAAACTTCATTTGCAAGTATTAATTTATGTTTCAACTACGTTGTGAGCTAAAATATCTGTCAATTACGATGCAAAGATACTAATTATTTTTAATAAATACAACTTAACGGTTGTTTTTTCTATCAATTTTTCCTCGAAGTGAAAAACAACTCACAGCCCACGAACGCTTGAACCCCATCTTTCAGCCATCCATCTGAGAAAGCAAAAAGGAAATGAGGCTGTGTCGTAATAAATGTTTATGGCGCAGCCTTTCCTTTTGAGGTCGGTGAGGATTGGATTTTTTCAGGAGGCTGATTTTTGTGGATTTCTCCAAAATATTCGATTCTCAGGC
>JAAVGQ010000147.1 GCA_014800105.1 Bacteroidales bacterium
GTTGACTGCGTCGCCGACGTCAAGGACATGGGACACGGCGTTCACATGACCCGCAAGGGCGTTTCAGGACGCACTCACTCTCAGCGTTTCGAGTTCTCAATGGCTATCAACAACCCGGCTCTCACGGCCCAGATTCTCGTGGGAGTTGCCCGTGCATCCATGCTCCAGAAGCCCGGTTGCTACACTATGATTGAAATCCCGGTGATCGATCTTCTTCCCGGTGATCGCGAACAGCTCGTTGCACACCTCGTGTAAAGGACTGATTTAACTAAATGTCAAATTAATAAAAGAATATAAGATGATTAAACTTAACATTGACCACGCTCTCGGTAATGTCATCAACCGTGCTGATGTAGAAGCACTCTCACCCGCAGCAGCTAAAGCTATAGATGACCTTAACAACGGCACCGGTGCCGGTAATGACTTCCTGGGCTGGGTTAACCTTCCTTCACAGACTCCCGATTCCCTGATTGCTGACATCGAGGCCACTGCAGCAGCTCTCCAGCGTGATTGCGAGGTTGTTGTAGCAATAGGTATCGGTGGCAGCTATCTTGGCGCGAAGGCCGTTATCGAGGCTCTCGGCAACCAGTTCGCTCCCACTAAGACTCCCATTGTATTTGCGGGCCAGAACATCGGCGAGGATTACCTCTTTGAACTTCAGGAATACCTCAAGGGAAAGAAATTCGGTATCATTGTAATCTCAAAGTCAGGAACTACAACTGAACCTGCTATAGCGTTCCGCCTCCTCAAGGAGCAGCTCGAAGCAGCTCTCGGTAAGGCTGAGGCTTCCAAGCGCATCGTAGCTATCACTGATGCTAAGCGTGGTGCACTTCGCCAGCTCGCTACTGAGGAAGGTTACAAGACTTTCGTTATTGAGGACAATGTGGGCGGTCGTTTCTCAGTTCTCACCCCCGTGGGTCTTCTTCCCATCGCCGTTGCCGGCTTCGACATTCGTGCTCTCCTCGACGGAGCAAAGGCTATGGAAGCTGCTACTGCCAAGGCCGGTGCTGACAATCTCGCACAGCTCTACGCTGAAACCCGTAACGCTCTTTATAACAGCGGCAAGAAGATTGAAATCCTCGTCAACTACAATCCCAAGCTTCACTTCCTCGCTGAGTGGTGGAAACAGCTCTACGGCGAGAGCGAAGGTAAGGAACACAAGGGTATCTTCCCGGCAGCTGTCGATAACTCAACTGACCTTCACTCAATGGGCCAGTGGATTCAGGATGGCGAGCGCACTATCTTCGAGACCGTAATCTCAGTAGCCAAGTCAGCTCACGAGGTAATCATCCCCGGCGATGACGCGAACCTCGACGGCCTTAACTATATCGCCGGCAAGCACGTTGACGAAGTGAATAAGATGGCTGAACTCGGCACCCGCATCGCTCACGTTGACGGCGGTGTTCCCAACATCCACATCACCATCGAAACCCTTGACGAGAAGAACCTCGGTGAAATCATCTACTTCTTCGAGAAAGCTTGCGGTATAAGCGGTTACATCCTCGGTGTTAATCCCTTCAACCAGCCCGGCGTAGAGGACTACAAGCGCAACATGTTTGCCCTCCTCGCAAAGCCCGGCTACGAAAAAGAAACCGAAGCTATCCGCGCCAAGCTCTAATCCTGCATAGATTTTTACTGATATAACAACCCCTTGTGGGTTGCCTTTTCGATAGCCCCGGATTGATATGCCGAAACTCGGTACGTCAATCCGGGGAATCATGAAACAGATTATATCCAGTCACCGTGTAAAGGTATTGCCACTAAGGCGCGATACCTTTACACGGTGATAATTGTTATATAACTGCTCAAACCTGAAGAGATCTTATCCTGCGCCCCATCCCGGTCGCTTATCACCACGCCGACTCTCCCGATGAACTCTCCGGTACATCGCATCTTCATTTTAACAGTTATCTCTATTNCAGATAANGTACAACTTTGTAAATTTTNAAGTANAACTTTNGAATTTCTAANGTTGTACTTAAGAAAATATTCTTATAGCATTGTATATCGCNGATACATCTTAATGTAGGGTTACTGTNNGTTATATAGNNNTATTCCGAGAGGAAATCGGTAACTTTGTGGAAAATTTCTAAGGTTATGAAAAGTGAGTTTGTGTCACGGNGTGAAGAGCACGGTAAGNGCGAGAAACTNTGGAATGCGAATTACTGGAAGGTNATGTGTTGTAACTTCCTGATGTACTTCTCTTTCTATCTCCTCACACCGCTACTGCCCATATATCTTGACCGTCAGTTTTCGNCTGACAAGGATATGATTGGAATCGTGCTTTCGGGCTATGTGGTNGCAGCGTTGATTATCAGGCCATTCAGCGGCTTTGTGGTTGACTCTTTCAACCGTAAGAAAGTATTAATGCTATGTTTCTTGCTTTTCTTTGTATGTTTTACGGGCTACATTGGCGCCGGAACNATCCTGATGTTTGCAATCGTCAGGACTTTTCATGGCATACCATTCGGTGCAACGACCGTGGCTAACAGTACCGTGGCGATTGATGTTCTACCTTCGTCACGTCGCAACGAGGGAATCGGATTTTACGGTCTCAGCAATAATATGGCAATGGCTATCGCNCCTTCGGTTGGCATATATGTCTATACGGCTACCGGCAACTTCAATCTGTTGTTCTGGATAGCNCTCGTGCTTGCCTTCGGTGGCTTCATGTGTTCTACCACGGTCAAGCTCCCCAAGCGTGAGCTTGTCAAGGCTAAACCTGTGATGAGTCTTGACCATTTCTTCCTCACGAGAGCGTGGCTGATGGCCATAAATACAATATTGTTCGGCCTCTGCTGGGGTGTAATGAGTAACTATGTGGCAATATATGGTCAGGAAAAACTTGGCATAACCGATGGTACAGGCGTGTTCTTCATGATTCTGAGTGCCGGGCTGGTAGTGAGCCGACTTATTGGCAACCGGACGCTGAGACAGGGTAAAATCACGGCTAACGGTGTTCGTGGCGTGATTCTTTCCACCATAGGTTTTACACTCTTTGCAACAGCTCTGGGCGAGTGGAGTTATTACCTCTCGGCTGCTTTCATCGGTCTCGGTAACGGCCAGATGTATCCGGCAATGCTAAATATGTTCATTAAGGTAGGACGTAACGACCAGCGCGGTACCGCCAACTCTTCAATCCTCACTTCATGGGACCTGGGCATGGGACTCGGAATTCTTGCAGGCGGATTTATCGCGCAATATATCAGCTACACCGCTGCATTCTGGGTGACTGCAGGTGTTCAGGCGACAGGAGCTATGCTGTTTATCTGTGCCACCCGGTTCTTCTTCCAGCGTCGACGCCTAGACCTGATGCCAGCTTAGGTTTACCCCTGAACTATATTATTTTTTAAGGTTAACGATTATCACGCCGTTGGCTCCACGTGTGCCATAACCGGCACCATCCTTTAGAATCTCGACGCTCTCAACCTCCATTACAGTGAGGGACGGGGGAATTATTGACTCTGTACCGTCAACAACCCAAAGAGGATTAGTGGGAGCATTAAACGACATTGAATTACGGATACTCAGGTTTGGTCCACTGAGTGAATTATTTTCACCATAATCATTATTGACAACCCGCACTCCGGCAACTAATCCACGCATGGCCTGGATAAGATCAGTTTGCCCGGTAGCAACCAATTGTTCGTGAGTAACTCCGCTACGCGGTCCCAAATATTCTCTTTTCTTTACATATCCGGTACCCATACGTATGAGCTCTTGATCTTCAGCACCTGTAGCTGATAATTCTCCTATCGTAATACGCATTCCCTTACTGCCGTTCACAGGGATTTCATAGGTCATTTTATGTGTTTTAACGTGTAATGTGTCAGTANAATTCACGTCAGTCAATCCGAATTTTCCCTCTTTATCAGACTTTGCGTAATGTTTGGGATTATTCACATAAATCTTAGCTCCTTTAATGGGTTTTCCATTAAAATCAATCAATAATCCGTTAAAAGGCTCGGTAGCATGGGTGAACGTGAGGGTAAAAATTGCAATAATAGACAGAATGATAGCACGCATGTGGCTTAAATTTAAGGGGTTAAAATGTCAGTCAGTAAATTTATCTAATATTATTTAGAACTCAAAATTATTTTGTTTTTTTTAGAAAAAATCAGATCCAACGACTTGTCACAAGCAGTTGGATCCTAAACCTATGATTCACTTATGTTTATTGTATCACATCTTTCGGTTATGCTATTTCTGTGGGAGCGAGAGGCTGATTATTGTCAGCGAATGGGCTTATACTCCACAAACGCCTCCATGGCTTCGTAGCTTGCGAGACCCAAGTCCTGGTAAAGGCGGGCTGTAGCACGGTTACGTTCTTCAGCGCGCTGCCAGAAGAGGCGGTCATCGTCACCCAGGAAGGGTGCATTCTCCATCTGGCTCTGGTGCTTGAGGATTGAGTTACGCTTGAAGCGGAGCTCTTCAGGGCTGATGGGTACTGCCATTTCAATGTGGTCGATTTCCCACTCTGCCCATGCACCGCGATACATCCAGATGCGGCAATCCTTCATCCAGTCCTCGTCCTTGAGTTCATCAATGGCAGCAAGAACTGCATCGGTGCACACACGGTGGGTTCCGTGGGGGTCAGCGAGGTCGCCGGCTACAAATATCTGGTGAGGTTTAACCTCTTCAATGAGTTTCTTTACGATTTCAATATCGCGTTCTGACAATTCACCTTTCTTGATAGTTCCGGTCTCGTAGAAGGGAAGACGGAGGAAGCGGATGTGGTCAGGCTTAACGCCGATAAAGTTACAAGCGATGGTTGCCTCGGCCTGTCTTATCATCGTCTTGATCTCGCGAATCTCGGGTAGATCGGTTTCTCCGGGCTTCTTGTGAGCGATGAAATCAACAAGACTATTGCTCAGTTTTTTATATTCTTCTGTTGCAAAACCAAATTCAGGCGCGATCTTATCAAACATCATGAAATAACGCATCATGTCCTCGTCACCTACGGCAATATTACCTGAGGTTTCATAGGCCACATAGACATCATGATGCTGGTCGACGAGACGTTTCAAGGTTCCACCCATTGATATTACATCATCATCAGGGTGAGGACTGAAAACAATAACGCGCTTGGGATAGGGATTGGCACGCTCGGGACGATAGGTGTCATCAGCATTGGGCTTACCGCCGGGCCAGCCGGTGATTGTGTGCTGCAATTCGTTGAACACCTTGATGTTCACGTTGTAGGCTGAACCGTATAGAGCCACCAATTCTCCCAGACCATTGTCCTTGTAGTCCTTGTCAGTGAGTTTAAGGATAGGTTTGTTTATTTCCTGACTCAGCCACACGATTGCACGGCGTATAAGTTTATCGGTCCACTCACATGATGTAACCTTCCATGGCATGCTGATGCGGGTGAGCTGGTCGGCCGATGAAAGATCAAGCACAATCCGGGCATGATTGTGCATCTGCAGGAATGAAGAGGGAACAGCGTCAGTAACCGGGCCTTCGATTGCCTGAGCAACAACCTTAGAACGATTCTCGCCCCATGCCATGCACATTACACGGCTCGAACGCATGATATCAGCAACGCCCAGAGTTATTGCTGTCTTGGGAAAATCTTCTACGCCGTAATCTTTGGCAAGAGATTGACGTACTTCCTGACTGAACAACACGAGGCGGCACGGACTACTCACGAGCGAACCCGGTTCATTGAATCCGAGTGAACCCATAGGACCTACCTCACACACGGTGAGATCAAGACCACCTTCCTGCTCAATCTCCCTGGCATATTCACGACACATGTCGTATATATCAGCCTTATTAGTCGAAGGATTGAATGTATGAAGATTCTCAGGACGCACGTTTATGTGGCTGAAAAGTACTTGTTGCAAACGTTTCCAGGTACTTGGACCATCCTTAGTCAACGGGAAAAATTCATTGAGATTGAAAAAAACTACATTCTCAAAATCCACCTCTCCTTTCTCATACATTTCAATGAGAGCAGCATAGACAGGAAGCGTTGATTGACCCGCACCTATAGCTATGACACATTTGCCATGTTCAGCAATACTCTTCGTTATACGCTCTACAATGTGTTTGGCAAGATAACGGCTGCCTACTGTGAGATTTTCAAATATACGGGTGTAGATTTTCTCCTCACGGGTAAGAGAGGTCACCTCCAGTTCCCCCTGGGGGTCATAATACTTGCTTGGAATATATTCCAACTTAATCTGTGAACTTAGATTTGTTTTCATTATGACTTAGTATTATACAGGTAATTAAGGTAACCAACGATTTTTGATGACGCAAATTTAATAAAAACTTATTAGAGTTAAATAAAAAATATATTAAAATTATTTTGCTTCATTAAATTTTTTAAAAATCAATCCTGGTTACAGAATACAAAAATAACATGGTAACTGATAGTATTGTTCAGAGTACAAATTAATGTCGCATTGTATATTTCACCTTATTATTGGTCAAAATAAGAAATTACAGGTTAAATATTGCAAACTATAAACTTCTGAATTTTTTTACATTGTTGACATTTAGTAACTTTGTCGACAATTTGAATCGGTTTCCATGTCATATTATTACTGTATAGTCAGGCCCGCTACCAAGGAAGATGCCATGCTTACTATTATAATATATGTGTTACCGGTAAACATTAAGTGAAAATAAATTTTAAGCGCTATTTTATAACTAGTTAACGATGAAAATGAATTTCATGCAAGCAACAGCGGCCCTGATGGCCGTTAGCGCATCGCTCACATTCGTGTCGTGCGGTGGCAAACAAGAGCAGCAGCAAATGTCGGGTCCCATGGCTCCCGCAATTGCCACTCAGGTAGTATCACTCGGTCAAACAGACCTAAACAACACCTTCCCGGCTACAATCAAAGGTAAGACCGACATCGACATTCGTCCTCAGGTTTCAGGCTTTATTACTAAAGTTCACGTTGACGAAGGCCAGCATGTACGCAAAGGTCAGTTACTTTTTACTATTGACCAGGTTCAGTTCCAGGCTGCTGTTGATCAGGCGCAGGCTCAGGTCAATTCAGCCAAGACTGCAGTAGAGACTGCACAGCTCACAGCCAATTCCAAGCAGCATCTCTTCGACCGCAATATCATCAGTGAATATGAAAACCAGCTTGCCAAGAATTCCCTCGCCCAGGCTAAAGCTCAGCTCGCAACC
>JAAVGQ010000053.1 GCA_014800105.1 Bacteroidales bacterium
TGGTTATTACCGAGAAAAACAGCTCAATCAAACTTGACTGGTTCTTCTTCAACCCCGACAATTCACTCGTAATCAGTGAAATTTACTTAGGCTCCCTTAACGCTAAGGGCACCGGTCTTATCTATGACTCTTACATCAAGATTTATAATAATACCGATGAGACAATCTATGCTGACGGTCTTGCAATCTGTGAGAGCAATCTGAATAACGCGACTGATTATCTTAACCTCAGCATCACTCCTGCTGAAAAATTCATTGCCGGAACTGTATATGTTATTCCCGGCAACGGCACCGACTATCCCATTGAACCCGGCAAGTCTATCAAAATTGCCGACCAGGCTATCAACTGGACTGAACAGGTTGCTAAGGCACAAAATCACACAGATGCTGACTTTGAATGGTATGATGTAGTTACCATTGGTACAGTACGTGACACAGACAATCCCGCAGTTCCCAATCTTGACAAGTGGTATAGCTACTCAGCTACTATCTGGATTCTTTCACAACAAGCTAACCGCTCATACGCATTAGTCCGCTTCCCTGCCGGAGTGAATATGGAAAAATATCTTAGCGATTACACTTGTTCATACACCTATACCAATGCAGCAACCAGCAAGGAAGTAACTAATAACAACAAATACTATATTCCTCTTGACTGGATTATTGACGGCGTAAATCTCTGTCCCACTAATAAATCTAAGTTCAACTGTTTACCCGCCACTATTGATATGAGCTACAAAGCTATTGCCGATGACTATGACAAGGCTTACGAAAATGCCTACAAGACATTCGTTCGTCGCCAGTCAGGAACATCAGCAGCCGGAAATATCATTCTTCAGGATACCGATGACTCGGCAAAGGACTTCGATATAGTAGCTGCGTTTTAATATCATCTATTGGAAGATTATTAGATAAACAACAAATTAAATGAATTACCCGGGATTTCTTTCCCTGATTGTATTTACCTTTTTGAGTGTTCCCATGGCTTCTTATGCTATTGAGAACGCCCAAAAGGGTAATTCAGTTCTTAATCTGAAGATAGATCGTGACTGCCCCATTGGGCAATCTCAGCGGGATTACTATCTCTCAAATCCGGCAACCATGCACTTTGCTGATTCTAGCAGCATATCTTCTGCAGGATTAAATGCTGATATTGAAAAGTATGATCATTCGATATTGGCACAGGAAGGTCGTGGATACAACATGTATGCCATCGAAGCTGATTCATATTACAAACTGTCACCTATAAGTACAGTGTGGGGCAATGCAGCCTACCACAATGGCAAGACTCTTGACATAAAAATGAGTGACGTTATTGACTACAGTGTTGTAGGCCCCTTCGTCATAGGGGATGAAGTAGGCGGTAATGTCAATCATCAGCGTTATACGTTTGGTGGCGGCTGGGGAAGACTCTTCGGTAAATGGGGTATCGGGGCTCAGGCAGCTTACCGAGCTGAAATTGCTCACAGGGCTATAGATCCTCGCGTGAGAAACATAGTTTCAGACCTCACTATTGACCTCGGAGCATCCCGCTCAATCGGGCATAATTATCTACTTGCCCTTAACGCGGGCATTAGAGTCTATAACCAGGATGTTGATGTCGAGTTTTATAATCCCACTTATCGTCCCACCACGAGTGTATTCACTGGGCTGGGAAGTTACTCAAACCGTTTCAGAGGCTCCGAAACAGAAAGCGCAGCCCACAAACTCACTGGATATCAGGCATCAGTCCAACTCGTTCCGGTAAATCGCGGGGATCGTTTCTATGCAATTGTCGAAGCTTCGCTTTCTGATGCACAATTGATCCTGCATGGTTATAATGACCTGACTTTCGGAACAACTTCTACAACCGTTATCTCTGGGAGAATGTCCCGTAAATTCACGTTTAACCGACAATTCACATTCTTCCCAACTGTGTCAGTAAACATGTGGAAACGCACGGCTACTGAAAACCTCTTCGGAACTTCAGCTGAAAACTATATAAAGATTGGTGAACGCAAGAACTATCATCACAACAGATTTTCCGCCTCACTGAATCTACCCGTAGCCTGGAATCAGCGTGAAAGAAACTTGGTTTACACCCTTAGCCTCACCGGCGGATTCCTTTCTAACGAAGAATATCTCGTTGAACCATCACGCAAACTAAAAACCGACTTTTTTAACTCAGGTGCAATGCTTGACATCACGAAGAAGATAGGTCTTTGGGCCATTGGTGCCAGAGTTGGCTACGAAGGGGTCAATTCGCTGTCCACTTCAGCCCAATGGGCCGGACTTGATTTCAGCACTCCCGAAGGAGCAACTGCTCTGAATAACTATGAGATGTCTTCATGTAACGTTACCGCGGAGCATGCAAGAATCTCCGTATCAAGAGCACTGAAGATGATGGCTGTTACCCTCTCGGCTCAGATTTCCCATTACGACCTTAAGGGTCACAACTCGGGAAACAGTATCATAGCTGCACTTTCGATTACGTTCTAAAACAATCTTTTAATTATCACCTAACTAACTATCTATACAAATTTATGTCTAACGATCAAGAACCGGTTATCTCGGTCAAGAATCTTACTCAGCGCTATGGCAAAGGTCGCATAATATACAAGGACCTTAGCTTTGACGTGCCCAAAGGGCGCATCCTTGGACTGCTGGGAAAGAATGGTACCGGTAAAACCACAACCATCAACATCCTGATGGGCTATCTACGTCCCCAGTCGGGCGAATGCCGCATTTTCGGCGAGTCCATAACCGAAATGAAACCTGAAACCCGCGCACGCATCGCCCTACTCATTGAAGGACACGTGCAGTATGCATTCATGACAATCGAACAGATAGAAAAATTCTATTCAAAATTCTATCAGAAATGGAACAAGGATGCTTACTATGAACTCATGCGTAAACTCCACGTTTCACCAAATCAGCGCATCTCAACCATGTCATGCGGTCAGCGTTCACAGGTAGCTCTCGGTCTCATACTTGCCCAGAATGCTGACCTCCTCGTGCTTGATGACTTCTCTCTTGGTCTCGACCCCGGTTACCGCCGCCTGTTCGTTGAATATCTTCAGGAATTTGCCAAGTCGGAACAGAAGACACTATTCATGACTTCCCATATCATTCAGGACCTCGAGCGCCTCATTGATGACTGCATCATGCTCGACTACGGCAAAATCCTCATTCAGACTCCCGTTGACAAGCTACTCAAGGAATTTGGCCGTTTCACCGTAAAACTCGATGGTGACAAGAAACCCGAGCTCAAGGAAATCCCCGAGATTGTCAATCCATCGATGATAGGTAACGAGCTTGAAATCTACAGCTTCAAGCCCCTGAATGAAGTTAACCAGATTCTCACGAGCCGAGGCATCAATACCGCAACCCTCACCCAGACTCCCATGACCCTCGAGGACGCCTTCATTGGCCTCACCGGTAAGTATTAATCCATAAAACCCTGCGAATATGTACTCTTCAATAATATTTAAAGAATGGCTTAAGACTCGCCGTGTTTTTTTCGTTGCTCTTGCACTCGCACTCCTCGTTGCGGTTTATGTAATCCTATCCTTCAACTCTCAGATCAAGGCTCATGGCATTGGTGCCTTGTGGATTGCCATGCTACTCAAGGACGTGTCATTTGTTGATGCTGTGACCTACGTACCGCTTGCCATAGGGGTTGCTCTCGGCGTTGCCCAAATGGCACCCGAAATGGCATCAAAAAGATTGAAACTGACCCTTCACCTCCCCTACCCTCAGGTGAAGCTCGTAGCCATGATGCTTGCCGCTGGCATGATTGAACTACTCGCAATCTATGTTCTCCAGGCCGCAACTATTCTCATCTACGATGCTACAATTTTCCACCCTGAAATGGTAGGCCGCGTATTCCTCACCATGCTTCCCTGGTATCTCACAGGCTTCATCGGCTACCTGTTTGTTTCAGCCATCTGTCTGGAGGGAACCTGGTATATGCGCATTATCCTTGGCCTCGTAGGCATCGCCGTGGTCCTCGTCATGTATCTACAGCCCGGTACAATGGCAGCTTACAACCACATGATTATTACAGTTATCGTTTTAGTGCTCGTTCTCACCATCCTCTCTTTTGGTTCAATCGCAAGGTTTAAGGAGGGCCATCAAGACTAATTATGAAAAAGATTTATTATCTCGTATTAACGGTTCTTTCTATCGCTGTCCTGAGCTGGGTGCTCCCATGGTTATACAACCTGTGCCTCCCCGTGCGTCAGCCTGACCCTTTTGTTAGCTACCCTCCCGTAAATGACAAATTCATTGTATCGATGCCCTCAGATGACCGCAAGGGAGAGCGCGAAATATTTGAAGCCGATCCTTTCACTGGAGAAAAAGGCTCAACATATACATGGGAAGAACGCGATTCACTCCTTCCCGAGGTCTTCATTGGCCAGTTATCGGCTAAAGGACAGATGCCTGACTCGATTAAAGGTGTAGAAATCACGATGCAGGTTATTCGCCGCAACAGCTGGGTATTCTCTTCTAATCCCCGCGACCTCAATCGCTCCGTTCCCACGGTTTATCCGCTAATGGAGTCACTCCCGGTGCGCTTTAAATTTGAAGATCCTGAGGTTGTAATGACTCTTGACGATGGTCTCAAAATAATCAATATTGAGTCAAACGATATTGACGAAACGAAGACTAAACGCTTCGCAAAGATGTTTGATGAAAAAGGATTTACATTCCCCGCAAAAGAAGCTATAGCCAACATCACTACCCGCAAGGGATATGACAACGGCTATCTAATCATTGACTGGGCTGACAATCTGTATCATCTTAAAATGCAGGCCAACCGCCCCAGCATGGCTAAGATTGAACTTCCTGACTCAGTTATCCCGCAGCACGTCTTCATCATGGAGAATGTTGACCGAATGCTCTACGGTCTAATCTCAGACAAGAAAAACAACCTCTATGCTATTGCTCATGATGACGACTATACCATCTCTAAACTTCCAGGAATCAAGTTTGACCCCGAGACTGAAAAGATGGCAATCGTAAAAGGCCTATTCAGCTGGAATGTCAAGCTATCAAAGGACGATGATGTAAAATGGGTTGCTCTGAACTCTGACGATTACTCCGTTCTGGGCGTGTATGACTTCCACCACGATACTCCCGTAAGCCGTATCATCGAAGGGTGGATTTTCCCCTTCACTACTTACTTTACTACTAATAATGATCTACATGTGTACCCGCGGGTGGGCAATTTTTCTTGGAACGCGTTCTTACTTAATTTCGTTCTTGCTGTTCTCGTTTTCTTTGTAGCAAAAGGAAAGAACATAAAATGTACCATCGGGAAAAGCGTTGTCACACTTATTTTTGGTATATTTGCATTTATTCCGCTCATCATTTTAAAAAGAGCGCACTAATTAATAACATTTAATAAAACTATAAACAATGAAAAAAACTCTTTATTTCTTAGCTACAATCGCAGTAGCATTCCTTGCCACCGCATGCGGCGGTTCAAAGACCCAGCAGGCAGCTGATGAAGAAGTCAGCGAAGCTCTTACTGTTGACGAGGTTCTGGCTAATGCTGACAAGTATAACGACCAGACGATTACCATAGAGGGTATCTGCTCACACCTTTGCGCTCATGGTGGCCGCAAAGCTTTCATTCAGGGTAATGCTGACAACAAACAGCTGCGCTGTGAAGCATTTCCCGGTATGGACGCACCATTTGCCGGCGAGACTGTTCACAAACCCCTTAAAGTTACCGGTATCCTGCGTGCTCAGATTGTGAACGAGGAATACCTTCAGGAACTTGAGCGTACAGAACAGGAGCGTGCCTACGCAATCAACGCAGAGGGTGGTGATGTTACTGCAGGAGAATCAGCATCAGGTTGCGATACA
>JAAVGQ010000129.1 GCA_014800105.1 Bacteroidales bacterium
CTATCTTCTCAACCCAAATGAATGATTTCTTCGGCCTCGGTCTCACTGATCTTCCCGGCGAGTTTATTCCCAAGTGGGGCATGTACTTCCGCAATTTTGGTAACGTTGACCTTCCCACGCTCATCGTTGGTGTTGTGTCACTTGCCATTATCATCGTTGCTCCCAAGATTTCCAAGAAACTTCCCGGCGCGTTGATTTCAATCATTGTTGTTACCGGCGCAGTCTATGTGATGAATCATTTCACTGACTTCTTCAGCGGAGTTCAGACCATCGGCGGTCGTTTTCAGGGCATGGCAACCGACCTTCCCACCCCTCACGGCTTTGAGATTTCAATGAGTACCATCAACCTGCTGTTGCCCTCAGCGTTCACAATCGCTGTTCTCGGTGCTATTGAGTCGCTCCTTTCAGCAACTGTAGCCGACGGTATTACCGGTTCACGTACAAACAGTAACACTGAACTGATAGGCCAGGGTATAGCTAACATCACAGTTCCATTGTTTGGCGGTATTCCCGTTACCGGTGCAATCGCGCGCACCATGACCAATATCACCAATGGCGGACGCACACCCGTTGCAGGTATTATTCACGCAGGGGTTCTGATGTTGATATTCCTTTTCCTCATGGATCTCATCAATCTTGTTCCCATGTCATGTCTTGCCGCTGTTCTTATAGTGGTTGCTTACAACATGAGCGGCTGGCGCACTGTGGTGAATATTTTCAAAAACCCCAAGAGCGATGTCGCTGTCCTCATTGTTACCTTCCTGCTCACCGTAATATTCGACCTCACAATCGCTATCGAAATTGGCCTTCTGCTCGCAGTTGTTCTGTTCCTGCGTCGCGTGATGGAGAATACTCAGGTGCGCGTATATGGTGACCAGCTTGACGCTGCTGAGGGTACTGACATGTCACAGCATGAGGTGCTCGATGTTGCTCCCGGTGTTTCAGTTTATGAGATTGATGGACCGTTCTTCTTCGGTGTCGCAACCAAGTTTGACGAGTTGATGAAGACTTCAATGGCGGCTAAACCTAAGGTGCGTATCATCCGCATGCGTAAGGTTCCGTTTATTGATTCAACAGGTCTCCACAACCTTGAAATACTTATCAATTCTTCTAAGAGTGAAGGCATTGATATTGTACTCTCAGGTGTCCAGCCCGGCGTTCACGCAACGCTCATCCATGCAGGATTTGACAAGCTGATTCCCGCTGATCACATTTGTGATCACATTACCACGGCAGTCAAAATGGCCAATAAAGTTGCTCAATCTCGCTCATAATTAGATAATTACTTAATTATAATATATATTATTAATCTCAAATTTTTACAAAAATGAAAAAGTTTGTTTATGCAATCGCTGTTGTAGCTGCAATGGGTCTCGTTGCTTGCGGTGGTAAGTCAGAAAAGGCTGCTGAAGCTAATGAAGTTGAAGAAGTTGCTGTTGTAGCTGAAGAAGCTGAAGCTCCCTGCTGCGCTTCTGATTCTTGCTGCGCTTCTGACTCTTGCGCTGCTGACACTTGCTGTGCAGCTGTCGCTGAGGTTGCTGAAGCTGCAGTTGCTGAATAATTTCAGCTTTGCTAAATAACTAAATAGTCAGCCGGTTTCAATACCGAGCCGACTATTGAAAAATTAAACAGGTTCTGATACGGGTTAAGGTATCAGGGCCTGTTTAATTTTACTCGGGCGTGTAAGGCAATATATTTAAACTCATATTTAACGTATTGCATACACATTTTCTTGCAGAAAATTCCTACCTTTGCACCCGTTAAAAAACAGGTAAATCGCAACCAGCGGTCACGAGATTGTTTTATTGCTGAGAGAATCTACAAATCAGATCATTATATGGATTATATCGTCAAACTTCTGAGTCCTGACAATTATGATCTGGCTGCAACGCTGATACTTTATTCATTCGTCATCGCAGCCGGTATCTTCATCGGGAAGTTAAAAATTAAGGGAATCTCACTGGGCGTAACTTTTGTGCTTTTCGTGGGTATAGTAATGGGACAATTAGGATATGTGGTGGACCCGGCTATCCTGAAGTTTGTGAGAGAGTTCGGTCTGATAATATTCATCTTTGCAATCGGTCTCCAGGTGGGGCCCGGTTTCTTTTCAGCATTCAAGACCGGCGGTGTGCGTCTCAATATGCTTGCCGTGCTTGGTATTTTCCTTAACGTTGCTATCGCGGTTGGTATCTACTTCATTTACAGGGATGAAACATCAATGGATGTCATCGTGGGTGTGATGTCAGGTGCCGTTACCAACACTCCCGGTCTTGCAGCCGCCCAGCAGACACTCAATGATCCCCAGGCAATCAATACAATGTCAATGGGTTATGCTGCCGCTTATCCACTCGGAGTGGTTGGTATTATCGCCGCGATGCTTGTAGTTAAGACAATCTTCAAAATCAAGATTGAAGACGAAATCAAGCAGATAGAGGAGGATCAGGAAAAGAATCAGCTCAAACCGCTCGTCCTTACCTTTAAGGTTGCCAACAAGCTTATTGCCGGTAAGAATCTCGTTCAGCTTCACGATATTATCAAGTGTAACTTTGTCGTTTCACGCCTTAAGCGTGCTGATGGAACTGTTGAAATCCCTACTTCCCAGACTATCCTGCAGGAAGGCGAGCTTATGCGCATCGCTCTTTCCTCCCAGGACCTTCACAGCTTCCACGCCATGATAGGTCCCGAGGTTGACCTTGACTGGGAAGCGGGCGAAACCAACAATGCGGCTGAGGTCGTTTCACGGCGCATCCTCGTGACCAAGAGTGAATATAACGGCGTAGCCCTCGGCTCGCTCCGTCTCCATAACGGTTACCACCTCAATGCAACCCGCGTTAACCGTGCCGGCGTCGATCTTCTCGCTACATCCAACCTCCGCCTCCAGATGGGGGACCGCGTTACCGTGGTGGGTGAGCTTGATGATATCAACCGCCTTGCCGAGAAGATGGGTAACTCAATGAAGCGCCTCAACCAGCCTAATCTCATTACTATCTTCGTGGGCATCCTGCTCGGTATCATCCTCGGTTCAATCAAGCTTGGTTTCGACCTCAAGCTCGGTCTTGCCGGCGGTCCTCTCGTGGTTGCTATCCTCCTGAGCCGTTTCGGTTACAAACTCAAGCTTGTTACTTACACATCTTCTTCAGCCTCATTGATGTTGCGAGAACTGGGTATATGCCTTTTCCTTGCGTCAGTAGGTATCGCTGCCGGCAGCAATTTCTACCAGACGGTGTTTAACCCCACCGGCGCTCAATGGGTACTCTGGGGATTCCTGATTACCTTTATCCCTCTTGTAATCGTGGGTATTATCGCTCGCGGAGTCTACAAGATCAACTTCCTGTCAATATCAGGATTGATGTCAGGCGGATATACTGATCCCCCGGCCCTCGCTTATGCCGGTAACTCGACAGGCAGCGACACTCCCGCGGTAGCTTATTCAACCGTCTATCCGCTCACGATGTTCCTGCGTGTGGTCGCAGCCCAGGTGATGATACTTTGCGCTATGTAGCAGACTATAATATAGCCCTGAATATATAATAAATAACGGCATAACAGCGTTAACTCATAAATGAATAAGTTGAGTCGACACTCCACAGCCGTAATGATTGTCGGCATCCTCCTCGCGGGGATGCTTTTCTTGTTACAGGGATGCTCGACCAACAAAAATACCGCTGCTAACCGCCGCTATCAGGAGTTCATAACCCGCTATAACATTCACTATAACGGCGATACCCACTACAAGGAGACCCTGGAGGACATGGAGAAGCAGTATCAGGATGACTATACGCGCCTGCTTTTCGTTCATCCCGCTGAGGCTCACGGCGTTGAAAGAGTACCGCAGCCGAGCGGAGATTTCACACGCTCCATTGAGAAAGCCCAGAAAGCAATACAGACGAGGTCAATCAAAAAGAAACCGGCCCGAAAAGCCGGCCGTGGCAGTGACCAGGCTTACAAGGCGTGGATGAAGCGAGAGGAGTATAATCCCTTCCTTCACAACAGCTGGATGATGATGGGGCGTTCACAGTTCATGAATGGCGACTTCTCAGGCGCCGCTGCAACGTTCTTTTATATTTCCCGCCATTTTAATTGGATTCCTGCAACCGTTACTGAGGCTAAGCTATGGCAAGCCCGCAGCTATTGTGCCATGGGGTGGCTCTTTGAGGCTGAGACTATCCTCACACGCATCAAGACTGATGAACTCACGTCCAAGACGCTTAAACGCCTATATAATGAAACGTATGCTGACCTCCTCGTGCGTTCTCACAGCTATGCCGAAGCGCTGCCTTACCTGACTGAAGCTGCCCGGCTCTCATCAGGTGTACAGAAAACACGCCTCAACTTTCTCACGGGGCAGATTGCTTCGCTCGCAGGTGACCGCCAGCTCGCTTACAAGGCGTTCGGTAAAGTGGTGGGTGCAACTTCAGCACCCTACCGCACGCAGTTTAATGCCCGAATAAAACAGAGCGAGGTTTTCGAGGGTGACAATGTCCGGTCAGAGGTCAATTCGCTGCGAAACATGCTCCGATATGACCGCAATAAAGAGTATCAGGATCAGATATACTATGCCATTGGCAATCTGTATCTATCCAGGAAAGATACACTTAACGCTATAGAAAACTACCGTCTCGCGGCTGAGAAATCGACTCGCAACGGCATTGACAAGGCAATCAGCCAGGTTACTCTTGGTGGGCTTTATTACGATCGTCATCAGTATGACCTCGCCCAGCCATGCTACGCGCAGTCAGTACCGCAACTGCCTGAGACTTATCCTGATTACCGCACTCTCAAGCAGCGCAGTGACATGCTTGACGAGCTCGCCGTTTACGTGCAGAATGTTAATCTCCAGGACTCACTCCTCAATTTGTCATACATGGAGCCGGAACAGCGACTCGTAGCTGTGGAAAAGATTATTAAGGAACTCGAGAAGAAAGAGAAGCAGGATGCTGAGGATATCGAGCGCGAGAACTTTATGTCTAATCAGCCATCGGGGAATACCAACCCCAATAATTCAGATCGCAGTTTCACGATGAATAATGATGGCTCATGGTATTTCTATAATCCATCCACAGTGCAGGCAGGTAAAACTGACTTCCAGCGTCGCTGGGGTAACCGTAAACTGGAGGACGACTGGCGCCGTCGCAATAAAACTAATTTCAATTTTGATGAATTATCAGGAGATCAGGACGATGAAACTGAGGAGCCAGATGATGAGAGTCAAGATGAAAGGCCTGACAATGGCCATGGTCAGAATGACGGGAATGCTGATAATCCTGACGATGACCTTGACCCCGAGGAGCGAAAGAAGCGCGAGAGTGATCCGCATTTTCCGGAATATTACCTGAAGAATATCCCGCTCGATTCGGCCTCGCGTGCCAATAGCCACACTGTTATTCAGGAGGGTCTCTACAACATGGGACTCATCCTCAAGGACAAGCTGGAGGATTATCCGTCAGCTCTCATTCCGTGGAACCGTCTTCTATATGATTACCCTGACAATATCTATCGTCTTGATACTTATTTCAATCTCTACCTTATGGCTGAGCGCACGGGCGATATTGCCAAGGCTGACTATTACCGCAACCTCATTCTCACGGATTTTGCCGAATCGAAGGAAGGTGTTGCACTGAGTGACCCTAACTATATCGAAAACCTGCGACTGATGGATGAACGCCAGGAGAAGATGTATGAGGAGGCGTTTGACGCATATATGGCTGACCGTAACGAGGATGTTCACCGCCTCTACGATGAAATGACCTCACAGTTCTCCATGAGTCCGCTCCTGCCTCGTTTCATGTTCCTCCATGCCCTGGCCTACGTAACCGAGCAGCGTCCTGACGATTTCAAGCAAGTACTTACTGAGATGCTTGAACGCTACCCTGATACTGATCTTTCGCCCTATGCATCATCATGGCTAAAGGGAATTTCTCAAGGGCGCCAGCTGATGTCTGATACGGGCGGTTCCAACATGCGCGGCCTATTGTGGGATATTAAGCTCACCACTGATACCCTGAAGGGCAGCGACGGTGCCGAGCTTGAGTTTGACCTCAATCCTGAGGATACTCAGTTGCTTGTGCTTCTATATCCCAATGATTCTATCTCTCACAACGAGCTCCTGTACAATATTGCCCGCCATAACTTCAATACCTTTGCCATTAAGGATTTTGACCTTGAGCAGATGAACTTCGGTAAGCTTGGTCTTCTCATTGTGCGTGGTTTCGATAATTTGTCGGAACTTAAACTCTACCGCACGTTGATGCAGGAGAATCCAGAATTGAGCATTCCACGTGGAGTTATCCCCGTTGTAATCAGCGAGAAGAACTTCGAGACCTTGCTCAAGCATGGCGCTACATTTGAGCAGTATTTTGAATTTGCCCGCGACAAGAACTACCGTGATACCGAGGAAGCAGTTCTTGACCCCGAGATTTTTGGCCCCAGCTATGGATTGCCACCTGAAGAATCCGGAGATGATGAACAGCCGGAGGGTGAGCAGGAAGATGATATTCCCGCTGGAGAACAGGACGGTGAAGAACCGGGCCCACAGGAACAGGGTGGAGAAGAGCCTGTTCCATCCGGTGAACCTGA
>JAAVGQ010000130.1 GCA_014800105.1 Bacteroidales bacterium
ATTTGACGCAATCTTCATGGGCACCGGCACCGGTGTACCCAAGCGCCTTAAAATCCCCGGAATCGAGAATAAGGCCGTGCGCCAGGCAATTCGTTTCCTCCGTCGCGTGAGCCTCTACGAAAACGGCCTCATGAGCCGTGAGGAAGTAATCGTGGGTAACGGTGACCGCGTGTTTGTCATAGGTTGCGGCAATACCGGCATCGATGCCGCACGCACTGCCGTGCGCATGGGTTCCAGTGAGGTCACCGTCATCTATCACAAATCTATCGACGAAATGACCGCTCTCCGCGCCGAATATGATGAGGCGGTGGCCGAGGGGGTCAGGTTCCTCTGGAATACCTCGGTTACCAATATCGAACCAATTGACCCAACGCATATTAAAAGTGTTACGCTGAAGTCGGCCGACGGCGAGCAGACCGTCCCCGCTGACCATGTTATAATGGCCGTGGGCAGCGAACCGGCCGCCCGCATCGTTTCCTCTACGCGCGGTATCGAAATCGATGAAAATGGCTATGTGTTGACCCGCGAGGTACCCTACGGCATGACAACTCGCCCCGGCGTGTTTGCCGGGGGTGACGTCACAAAGCGCTCGGCAACGGTGGTCCACGCCATGCATGATGCCAAGCTCGTTGCTGAGGGAATCATAAAATACGTTGACGCCAAGAAACTTATCGAGGCTATAAACAGCAACCCGCTGTAATCAGTCTCCTGGATACATTAATGGCCCCGCTACTCACGGTAGCGGGGCCATTAAACTTATTTGCTCAGCTTCAGCTTGAACGGCGAAGCGGGTATTCCTGAATTGTTGAACAGCGAGCTTTCGTAGTAGTTGCGGTGGCAGTAGCGCACTTCCACCGGGTCGTCAATCGGCGATATTACCTTTACGCCGTTACCGCCGCTGGCGCGCGCCTCGGTGACATCATAGATATTACCGTCGGCATCAACCACTTCAAAGCCTGAAAGCGTGCATTGCGTGGGCACCATTCCATGGCCTGAATTCTCAAACGTCACCCATATCTCGTGATTCTCCGGGTTGTAGCTCGCGGCCGTTGCGATGGGGGTGTATACGTCACCGCCTTTGTGGCCGTATGTGCGGTCAAGGGCTTGGTAGGCAAGGCGCTGGCCAACCTTTACTTTCTTCGGTGCATGGATGAAAATGCTGTCGCCAAGGTCGCCGATGGAAACCATCGAAACATCCGGGACATTGCGCTGAATCTCCACCTGGGCCTGTCGGAAGTTGGCATAGTTAAACTCGCGCGGGCCTTCCGCATTAAACGGTGCTAACTGAACGTAATAGAATGGCAGTGAGTCGTTTGCGAAAATCTTCTCCCACTCCTGTTTCATCACGGGGAACAGCCTGGGGTAGAGTTCCGGGTAGGGATTGTTAGCCTCGCCCTGATACCACACGACGCCTTTCACCGGGAATCCGTCCCACGGGTTAATCATGCCGTTGTAGAGCAGGGTGGGAGTGCCCTCGAGCCAGCCAAACTCAGTCGCGTCCACGGCCGGCAGTTCAATCTCGGGGAAATTCTTCTTGAACGCCTCGGCCGGCATCCATGATTCAATCTTTGAGTTACCCCAGTTACAGTGAATGAGCCCCACGGGAATATCCAATACATCCTGAATGTAATCGCCAAATACATAGCCCACTGCGCTGAAATCCCCCACCGTTGCGGGGGTTTCAACCTGCCACTCGCCGCCGGCAACCTCCCCGCGCGGAGTGGTTGACCATTCCTTCTCCTGGTGGAAAAGTCTTAACGGTCGCTTGGCATCAGCCTTCATGATGTAATCTATCGTTCCTTCAGCGGGTTGGCCGGCATATCCACGCATGGGCATTTCCATGTTTGACTGCCCGCCGCAAAACCACACGTCCCCCGTCAGGACGTTAGTCAGCTCAGTCTCGCCGTCGCGGTCACTCGCGGTGATCGTGAACGGGCCGCCGGCCGCCGGGGTTGCGAGCATGACCGCCCAGTTGCCATCCCCGTCGCTCTTGACGGTCAGTGGTTTTGCTCCCCATGAAGCCTTTACCTTGACGTTGCTGCCGGGCTTGGCAGTTCCACGCAGCTTTACGTTTGCGTTCTGCTGGAGCACCATGTTGTCCGAGAAAATCGAGCCGAAAGTCACCTTCGCGTCAGCTATCAAACAGCCCGCGCATGCCAGCACGGCGCCATATAGTATTTTATAAGAATTATTCATTACTTCTTCTCCTGCTTGATATTATGCGGTGCAAATATACTAAAATTTCAACTTATCAATGTTATATAATAAAGTTATTGCAAAATCAGTTGATTTTTTTCGCCAAAGATGCTACATTTGTACTACCTTAACCCCTAAAATAACCTTAATTTCGCGATGACCTCGGAACTTATCAAAGCGATTGAGTCAGGCAGCAAGAACGCCATGCTCAAGAAGCGCATCATAAACTACTATATCTACAACGGAAACTCCACAATCTCAGAGCTTTCACGCACCCTCGACATAAGCATCCCCACGGTAACCAAGATTATCGAGGAAATGTGTGACACCGGCCTCCTCCTCACTTACGGCAAGCTCGAGACCAGCGAAGGACGCCACCCCCTCCTCTATGGCCTCAACCCTGACTCAGGCTACTTTGTCGGCGTCGATATCAACCTGAGCTCCATTAATATAGCTCTGATGAACTTCAACGGCGAGATTATCGACCACCGCATGGACACCCGCGTTGAGATTACCAATACCCCCGAGGGGCTCGCAGCCCTCTGCAACCTCATTACCGATTTCGTTGCCCACCTCGACATTAATCCCAGCCATATCCTCAGCGTCAGCGTCAACATCTCGGGCCGCGTCAACCCCGACGCCGGCTACAGCTACAGCTGGTTCAATATCGGAGAAGAACCTGTCGCACAGGTCATCAGCGACCGCATAGGCTACCCTGTCATGATCGAGAACGACTCCCGCGCCATGACCTACGGCGAATACCTCCGCGGCAACATCTCCAACCTCAAGAACATTCTCTTCGTTAACCTCTCCTGGGGCCTGGGCCTCGGCATTATCATCGACGGTAAAATCTATCTCGGCAATTCAGGCTTCGCCGGCGAGGTAGGCCACTACCCCTGCTACGACAACGAGGTCATATGCCACTGCGGCAAGAAAGGATGCCTCGAGACTGAAGCATCAGGCAACGCCATTCACCGCAAGCTCGTTGAGCGCGTGCGCCGCGGCGAGAGCTCCATCCTCTCAGCTGCCATAATGGAAAATCCCGCCAACGTGTCCCTGCCCGATATTATCGACGCCATCAACCACGAGGATGTCCTCTGCATCGACCTCCTCGAGGAAATCGCCCATAACCTCGGCAAGCACATCGCCGGCCTCATCAACATCTTCAACCCCGAGGAAGTTGTGATAGGTGGATTGCTCTCACAGACAGGCGATTACCTCGTGCAACCCATACGCAGTTCCGTGCGCAAACACTCCCTCAACCTCGTCAACCGCGACACCAACATCTCCCTCTCCCGCCTCAAGGACAAGGCCGGCGTCATCGGCGCCTGCATGCTCGCCCGCACGCGCCTCTTCGACGGCGCCTACTCCCAGCGAGCCAACGGAAAAAATGGCCGATAACTTGGAAAATCCACCGTGAATCATTAAATTTGCACACATAAAACAAGCGGCAGTAGCTCAGTTGGTAGAGCATCAGCTTCCCAAGCTGAGGGTCGCGGGTTCGAGCCCCGTTTGCCGCTCCCTCATCCCAAGCACGCCCCTCCCCCGGGGCGTGCTTCCGTATATATAAGGTAGATTTTATTGAAAATTTCACACATTATTTTAAAATTATCCCTATATTTGTGTAAATGAAACTCATAGAACTCAATTTACAGCGTATCATTGACTTGTGTCGTAAGCACAAGGTCAAGACATTGTCAGTCTTTGGATCAATCCTGACCGATCGATTCAATGACAAGAGCGATGTCGACATGCTTGTAAATTTTGACACCACCGATCATGAAAAATGGGATTATGTAACTAATTTTTTTGACTTTCAGGAATCTCTGGAGAAAATTTTCGGCCGAAAGGTAGACCTGATAGTCGAGAAAGGGATGAAGAACAAATACTTTATCGAAAATGTAAACAGCACAAAACGACTGATTTATGCCCGATGAATATATTTTGAAGCATCTTCAGGACGTGTTGGACGCCATTAATGAACTGGAAAGTTTCTTTCAAGACTATCCAAGGCGATTTGACGTGTTTGAAAAAGATCGCCTGAGGATATGCGCAGTCGAGCGCAAAACGGAGATAATGGGAGAAGCGATAAATCGTATACGCAAACAGGACCCGGCGTTTGAAATCCCCAATGCCCGGGAGATAATCAACACCCGCAATCGCATCATACACGGATACGACAGCGTAGAGTCTGAATTCCTTTGGGGATTGGTAATCAGACACATTCCCGCCTTGAAAAAAGACATCGAACGCATCCTCGCCGGGTTGTCATCGAAGCCTGTGATCTAATCCGACCTCTCCCACAACCCCGGCGGTAGGTTGCGGGCCTGTTTCGGGTTGTAGGGACGTGATATATCACGTCCGTCTCAAGGTGGAATTTGTTGCGGACGCGATATATCGCGTCCCTACCAGTAGGCGGTTTTTTTCGAGCAACGCGGGATGAGTGTTAATAAGTATGTTTATAACGCGGGCATGTAGATAACTTTGTTGAAAAAAAACGGCTGAAAAATTTTCCGGCCCAAAAAATTGTGTTGCGAAAATGTGGGGTAATAGACCGACGGGTAGAGCGTTACGTCAAAAATAAGCCGCTGAGAATCGCGTGAAACTCCGCGCCCGCACGATTAATCGCAAATTCTCGATTGTAGAGAGGGTTGTAGGGACCCCCACGGAGTGGGGATAAGAAGTTAACCCCGAGTTCTCTCGGGGGACGGGACTCCACCCCGCGGCCCTCTCCCCGCTCTTGACATACGGGGCCGTATGTCAAGAGCAGGGAGAGGAAAAGGAAAAAATCGGGATTGCCACCCCGGGATGACCCGGGGTTACCCTGTCAAGCCCACTCTCTGGGTGGCGAGGTCGCTTCCACCGCGATGTCTGTTGCGGTGGAAGCGATATATCGCGTCCCTACAGGCAGCTCTCTCCCACCGTCAAAGCTCCCCATCCGGGGCGAGGGTTATCGAAAAGATATTGACATTTAATCGACAAATTTTTAACATACTGTCGTTGCACATGTTAATAAATATGTGTAATTTTGCAATCGCAGACCGTATGCAGAAGCCCGGTAAGGGTTATGTGGGAGGGTCGGCAGACATATTTTACGAAAAGCGTTTACTCAACGCTCTTTCTTGGCTTGCAGAAACCTGGAAAATTTCGCATCGTAGTCAAGAATGAGACAGCGGTAGATGGCTCTGTGGATATGTATATCCTGCTCTATACAACACGCGAGTGCTGTGTAGAGCTCGTATATACTACCTGCGTGAGGCTTCTGCGTTGTTCGTTCCACACTACGATAGGTATTCCAGGACCTCTGCAAGCGTGGCGGACAACAAGAACGGCTCTCACGCTTTTTTTGTGTACCCATACGCGAGGGAACCCGGTTGCGCCGGGTCAGACAACCCCGGCCGATTGCGGGTTGTAGGGACGTGATATATCACGTCCGCAGGGACCCCCACGGGTCAGACAACCCCGGCAGTTCACCCCCACGGAGTGGGGGTAAGAAGTTAACCCCGAGTTCTCTCGGGGTAACGGAAGAACCACCCCCACCGTCTCTCCCCGCTCTTGACATACGAGCCCGTATGTCAAGAG
>JAAVGQ010000131.1 GCA_014800105.1 Bacteroidales bacterium
GCAATCCATACACGCTGGAACGTACTGTAAATTATGGGCCTTAAACCTTTAATATTGTATATTAACAGTGTTATTAATGATGGAACCCGTAGCCGGGTTCTACATTATTTTTGTCCCATTCCACGGGTAGCCGTCGTGCTCCGCACTCTGTCAACCCGTGGCTACCGATGGTGTAACCCCTTGTCGGGGTTATACCGTGCTAAATCAACGAAAAAAGCGCGGTCATAACGGCCGCGCTTTTTAGATCTATAAACTTTCAGGTTTTACTTGATGATTACCTTCTTAGCTACACCACCCTTGAGCACGATATAGATGCCGGGAGCAGGCTTGCCTGTCACGCGAATGCCGGTCAAGGTGTATATTTCTTCTACTGAGTTGTCGGGGGCAAGATTTTCTTCAATTCCTGCGGGTGCAGCATTGTGAACATCAATGTCGTCAACGTAGGTGAAGTTCATGTTTGAATTACTGCGAACAAACATTCCGAGGCGCACATGCTTTGAACGGTAGTCGGCCAACGAAGCCTTTACTTCAGTCCAATCGTTTACATCCTCAGGAGCAGCGATTGTTGTCCATTCGCCATACTCTTTGCTCACCTGGAGCTCAAACGTCGCTTTATTATCAGGTGACTTAACCCAAAGGGTTACTTCGGGATTGTCAAGACCTGAAAGGTCAATGACGGGTGAAATCCAGCGTCCGGCAGCATCCTTAGCATAACCGGTGAAATGGAGGCAACCGCTTTCCTCGCCTGAGTGGGTGTCAGAACGCATGGCAAGGTCAAATTCAGATGACTTGCCCGCTACTTTCTCCTTAATCCACACGGCTGTAGATGCGCCTACGATGTCGTCAACCTTCGGGAATGATTCAGCAAATGAACCGCTGTAAGCCTCTCCGGCAATAAGGGCATTTGATGAAACTGTGTGAGATGCCAATGGCTCTTCTCCATCGTAGTGAACTGCAAGGGTATATTTAACCTCCTTCTGCACGCCGGTGTTCTCGTGATTCACTATGGCAGATGTACCTGCTACTGCTGCATTCTTGGTGCCGTCAGGAAGCGTAACTGTGTAGCGGAGATTCTCGACGTTGACGTAACCGCCGTTGTGACCCACGGTTGAGGGTTCGTCCCAATTCAGGGTAACCGTGCCGTCAAAATTGTCTTTTGCAATAAATCCTGTGGGCACTGCGGGGATGTCGCTACCTACGAACAGAGTCACGGTAGCATCCTCACCCTTGCCGTCAGTGTTCACGGCTCTAACAGTGTAAGTGTAAGTCCCGGCAGTCTCAATTGAGCTGTCAATATAGGTGTATTCTGAGTCAGTTTCGTTAGTGTCAATAGTGGCGAGCGCTACGCCGTCACGCTCGATCTCGAACGCTGTGGGACGGTTTACGAGTTCCTGGCCGCCACTTGTGAGCGTGGGTATTGTAATAGCGAGCTTCGTGCTGAGCGTTCCCTTTTCACCAGCAACAGCCTCAAGACCCGGAGCAGCGGGGATTGCAGTTGACTGTCCGGCCGAGATAGAGATGTCATCCACGGTGAAGGTGCCCTGACGTCCGGAGGTCTTAATCAGGATGCCGAGGCGGTAAACTGCAGTCTCGGCGGGCTTGATTGTCACCGCAATTTCCTTCATTGCATTTGACTTGGTGTCTTTCACTTCCACGTCACTGAGCAAGGGAATGTTCATCTCGCCTGGAGTGAGACCCATTGCAACGTCAATAAGGTTGACATTAGAAACCTGCAGGGCGTAGCAGTTAAACTTGAACTCATAGCTCATGCCGGCTTCGAATTTTACAGGAGGCAGAACGAGCCAGTCATTCTGTGTGGTAGCCTGACGTATTTTAGCTGACTTGACACTGTAGTACCATGTGTTGTCATCGTTGTTGTCATCAATGACCGAGTAGAGGTCAAATGATGAGGCTTCAGTGAAGTCCTCGCTATAAGGAAGTTCAAGAGAGTCGCCGGTGACGAGAGCGTTTGACTTGGCAGCAGTGCCGGTCACGTCACCGTTAACGGGAATGATTTCATAATAGGTGGAGCTGAGCGAGCCTGACAGCGCATCCTCGGTATAGCTGTTCTCGGCCCAGTTTTCCTCGAGCACGATGTTACCGGGCTGGCGAACAATCTTATAGGCAGGATGCTCACCTTCCATATATCCGTCGCCATCCACTCCGGCTGAGTGGGTCCAGCTCACGATATTCTTGTCGTCCTCGATAACGAATTTTACATCGGTGGGTGATTGTGGAACGCCATAACCCACGTAAGTATTAATCTCACTGACGGGACCATCTCCCTTAGCATTTGAAGTGACAATGGTGAAGGTATACTTACCGCTGTTCTTAACGGTTACTGAAGCGTTGATATCCTCTGAACATTTTCCTTTTCCTGAAGCGAGAGTCTCGTCGCCATTCTTAACAGCCCAGTTGATGTCGCCGGTGAGCTCTTCGCCTGAATAGCTGTCAGCCGGGAGCTTGAAGCTAACAGTTCCGGTAAATGAAGCGTCAGTAAAAGAAACGGAGATGTTCTTGACACTGCCGGGAGCCATATCGTCAGTTGTCTGTTCGGGGAACCATACACCCACAACTTCGTCACCGTTGGGAAGCTCGCCAACCTCAGTGATTTGCAGGGCTGAAATATTGATAGCATAGATTGCTGATTTGGCTGCGTTGACATCATTGCCTTCTATCGGTTCGTTAGCAAACCAGTAGAGATTGCCGTCGCCGCCAAAGAAAGCGCCGCTCTGGTCAAACCAGGGACGAATCTTGGTGTCTGCAATGAGCGTGAGTTTACCGGTCTCGATATCAACTTCCACCAGGCGACCGCCATCATTGGCCCCCCTGGCAGAACATGCAGTGATACCGTAAAGATTTCCATCAGTGTCAAATGCCATTACTGCCAGCGAGGCATCCATGATGCCGACGGCGGTCTTGGTATTGTTTTCCACATCCCACTTTTTCAGTGTTGGGGTGAGTGTTTTTTCGGCATCGTTGTAAGTATAGCTTGAGCAATAAACCTCGCCGTTAGCCTTGTTAAGAGCAGCCGAGGTTGCTTTATGTTCGATCGCCGTGCCAAAATCGTAGCTGATATTGGGGCTCTTTGATGCAGCGCCTGTTTCAACGTCAATGATTGTGTAGAAAGCTGAATTAATAAAGCCTGATGAGGCTTCTACATTGCAGGAATAAAGTTTACCGTCTTTTACAACAGCATCGCCGCCCACAGTTTGACGAGATACATACACCAACGGACGACGGGTAACGGGCGCGGTAATGGTGTATTCATAGATACCGAACAGGTCTTGATTCCTGTCATCATCATACATAAGGAAGCCCTTGACACGCGCATTCTCCAGCGATACAGCTCTTGAAGCTTTGGCTGTACTTTTGGTGAGGTTGCTAACATTGGCAGGCATCTTAGTCTGCCATTCTGATACCACTTTGAGAGGTAAAGATGCGTCGCTTCCACCACGGGCACCTCCCCAAGCCGAGGCCGGCAGGGATGCCGCGGCAAGAACACCGACAGCCACAAATTTGTAGAAATTCTTCATTAATTAAATTAGTAATAAAGTTTAGATGATTGATTTATTCTTGAAATAATATTCACGCAAAGGTACATTATCTTAAATAAAATACGAAATACCGGTACCGGAAAATAAGCTCCTTTAGAGGTGTTATCAGATAAGGATTGCATCGGGATTGATTTCGAAGAGTGAGGAGGCAGCGGGACATGGGGTGTCAGTAGCGGGGGAGGGCGTGAAGTAGATAGCGTGCCATCCTGCGGCAATGGCTCCGGCAATATCGGTGTCGGGGTTGTCGCCTATCATTAGGCAGCGTTCAGCGGTGGTGCCGGCGATTTTCTCGGCGTGGCGGTAGATGCGCACGTCGGGTTTATTGATGCCTATATCATCGCTCAGAACTATGAAATCTACATACGGGTTGAGCCCTGAGTTTCGTATCTTGCGGTACTGAACCTCGGTGAAGCCGTTGCTGAGGATGCCTATTTTCCAGCCGGCAGAGCTGAAACGTTTCATGAGGTCAATGGCACCGTCGACGAGCTGAGTGCAGTCAGCCAGCAGGTCAAGGTATTCGTGGTCAAATTGGTTGCCAAGCTCGGTGGCTTGCGGTGAGCCAATCTCGACAAGGGGACGGCGGAAGCGCTGCTGCATGAGGTAGTCCTTGCTGATGATGGCTCGGTTGTAGAGGTCCCACAGGTAGTGGTTGTGGCGCTGATAGTTTTCAATCCAAGCTTCGGCAGTGGGCCAGAAGCGGTCGAGGGCATAGCGTTGGTAAAGTTTTGCGAGGGCTATGCGGGAATTGGCTTTGAAATCCCACAGGGTGTCATCGAGGTCAATCCAGGCTACGCGGGGAGCAACGTTGTTATCAGTCATTGGGGTTGATATTATCGCCTTCCAGTCGGGCAATGCGTCGAACGGCGCGCACTGTCACGGGAAGGATTAGTATTTCGTAAACGGTTTTAAGTAGTGTCTGGGTAACGATGAGTGACACGATGACCTCAAACGATAAGTAACCGGCGAAGGCTATCGGGAAGAAAATCAGCGAGTCGACTCCCTCACCAAAGATGGTGGAGACGATGGCACGGAGGCGGAAACCGTGGGTGCCGGGAGTCTGGACGTCGCGGCGGGATTTCATGAGGCTCATTACCCAGGCGTTAATCATCGAGCCTGCAAGGAATGCGATGAAGCTGGCCGCCATGATGCGGGGAACGGCTCCGTAGAGCGACTCCATTGCATCCTGAAGGTGCCATTCGGGAGCACCGGGTAGCCATATGGCTATCTGGAGGAAGAGGGCTACGGCGAGTGACATTATGAATCCGAGCCATATCATGAGCTTGGCACGGGCAAAGCCGTAGACTTCCACTACGCAATCGTTGATGACGTAAGAAATGGGGAATACTATCACACCGGCGGTGATAGTGAACCACCCGAGGTCAACTGTCTTGATTTCGGTGAGGTTAGCGATGATGATGCAGATGATGAACGTGGTGCACAGCAGGAGGTAGGGAACTGTGACTGATAGGCGGGTAAGGGATGCTTTGGTCCCGGGATTTGATTTTTCTTTCATGTATCTTGTTTTTAGCGAGGTTACAAGCACTCGAGGTTTACGGTGGTTTATAACGGGTCACCTACAGCGTTGCAATCGGGCTCGGAATAAACTCACCGTGTATTTATACGGTACAAAGGTAAAAAAAAGCGGTGAGTGTCACAAATTCTGTGGTGTGTGCGTCTAATTATCAAAACAAACTAAGTTTTACTTATAATTCAGATATGAGAAAATCTTCACTGTTACTGTTTGTGCTCGCGGGCGCGACGTTAACACTTACTTCATCCTGCCACTCGGTGCGTGCTGCTGAAAAAGAAACGATTACTATAGTTAATCATGATAGTAATTATAGCGTGACTATCGACGGCGTGCCTCAGGAGGTTGCGACCCGCGATGTGACACCCGCAGCAAAGTTCAGCTGTATTTCAATGTCGGGACCCACCAACGTGACGGTTAAGAA
>JAAVGQ010000132.1 GCA_014800105.1 Bacteroidales bacterium
AGAATGCCTTTATAAATCCACATCCGTAGCCCCATAGCTGTATCAGCGATGCAGGGACCGCCAGCAAGGCGATTTTCAAGCTGCGGGTTGAGATGCCGGCCGCGAGGAAAATTGCAAGGATATATATACCAAGGGGAAGTAGCCACCAGGGGGACACGAAGATGCCAAGCAGGATGAGGGCAACGGTGCCAAGCACAAAGAGTGCCGGGAGTGCGTGAACAATCTTCAGAGAGCCAGGGTACAGGAGCTTCAGCGTGATACGCGACATGCCAAAGACGTAGACCTGACGCAGGAATTTCTTGAAATTTACGCGACGCTTGTGGTATACGAAGGCGGAGTGTATCAGGCCAACTGTAAACCCTGCTTGCCTGATGCGGGTGCTCATGTCGATATCCTCGGAGAACATTTCGCGGAAACCACCCACTTTATCATACACGGCGCGGGTGAAACCGGTATTGAACGTGCGGGGAACGAATTTCTCAAGGCTGATTTTTCCGCCACGTATTCCACCGGTTGTCAGGAACGAGGTCATCGAGTAGTTGATGGCTTTCTGGGTGTCGCTGAAAGAATCATGAGCGGCATCAGGGCCGCCGAAGCAGTCGAGCGGTTTTTTCTTGAGCTCACGGTCAAGAATCTCGAAATACCGGGGTGGAATAACACAGTCTGAGTCAAAGAAAATCAAATAGTTGCCATGCGAGGCCTCGATACCTGTGTTACGGGCTATGGATCTTCCCTCGTTCTCCTTGGAAATGTAGGTCACGTCGAGACCCTGTGTGCGCCATTTTTCAGTAACATCGCGACATGGAACTGTCGAGCCGTCCTCCACGATGATGACCTCAAAATCCCTGAAAGTCTGCTCAGCAAGGCTGGCAAGCAGTTCATCAACCTCGCCGGGGCGGTTATAAACGGGGATTATTACTGAAAACGGTTTCATGAGCCGACCGGATTAGATTTTATTAAGTGTATCAAAAATCTGTTTTCCAAGGCCAATGTTGTAGCCCTGGGTAACAAATACCACGCGGTTAAAGGTGTCAGCAATAATGAACACGGGGAGCACGCCGGGAGTGAGATTCAAGTTGGCGATAATCTCGTCAGTAATGTGGCCATCAGTATCAATACCGGTGACTACAGTAGAGGGAAGGCTTTCAAAACGAGAGATATCCAGTCGTTGGGCATCCTGAGTAGTGCGGTTGAGCAGCAGAATTTTAGCTCCCCATTTTTCGAGCTGGTCCTTATAAGCTGAAAGGTCGTTGAGGGCGTGAACGGTGGGCTCATGGTTAGGGGCTAAGAGACCCAGGATATAGTAACCGCGGCCTGTGGTAGAGAGTATAGTCTTGTCGGTGTCAGCAGCAGTGTCATGATAGATATTCTCGCTGTTGAATGACCCGAGCACCTGAACCTTGGTGTCATCGTTGCGAATCATGAGCGGTATCACGGTTTCCTCGCCCGGCTTTATGTCGAAGATATTCATTGACGCGAGAACTGAGCCATCAGCAAGTCTCTGGCCGGTAGTGAGAAGATACTGACCGCAGTCGAGTTGTACACCGCCTGCAAACTGTTTGCTCCAAGGACTCTCTTCTGGATAGTTAAGGAGAACTGGGGTGCCGTTCTCAATCTTTGAGAGCGTAAACCGGGTGTAATACCCCGGGTCAGGGAGTATCGCGGTGGGGGTATATTCAAGGAGGAGTGTGCCGGTTTCAACGTCGGTTACATTATTGGTGTTATCGCGAGAAACGGTTATCCATTTACCCTCGTCGTCAGCATATTGTGTCTTGCCGGTAACAGGGTCTATGCGGGCAGGAATACCACATGAGCGAGCCATTGCGACAAACAGGAGTTCTCGAGAACGGCTGTCAGCGAGGCGATGAGTAAATGCTGACTGCGGTTTCATCCAAAGTGACTGGGGATTCCAGTTAGAATCAACCGTAATATTGTCGTAACACCATGCAGCAAGGGCCTGAGGATTCTGGCGGTACTGCTCGATAAGGCCAGGCGTGAGAGCTGAGCTGAAGAATGAATACCATGGTGACAACATCTCGAGTGCCACGCGGGGTGAGAGCACATAGTTTCCGTAAAGACTGCTGTCCAGAACTGGCATGTTCATACGGTCAGCAAGCACAGCGGGGGTAACATCCTTGAGGTCTTTCTCGCTGAGTGCCTCCAAAAGCGTGATAGCTCGCGGATCATTGATATTAGAAACGATAAACTCCTCGATGACTGCATGATTACCTTCTGATAGCTGTAGCAGGCGGGCAACTCGAGCTTGGTCGGCAGCAGGGAGTTTGAGCTCAGCTGCCCGTTTAGCCGCGCTCTTGTCGTTATAGAAAGTCGCGGTATATGCACCGCGAATGGAGTCTTCACTGGCGAGGCGACGGCTGTTTTCCTCGGCTTGTTCAGGGGTGGGTGCCGGAAGATTTCCGCTCGGTACCGGAGGCACAATGTCCCATTCCCATGTTCCGGTACTGCTGCCGTCAAGGCTGAGAGTAACGACTACTGATGAGCCTCCTTCCTTGACACTTATCTTGTTGAATCCAAAGTTTCCATCCTTGGAAGCCCACACGAGAAGGTCACCAAGGCCGGTAGTGAGCGAAGCATGTCCCTCAACGCCAGTCGTTTTGCGTGCGATTGTATAAAACTCCGCGTAGTTGTAGAGCTTAAATTCAACAGTTGCGCCTGATACCGGAATGCCGTCCTTATCAGTTACAGTCACGGCAGCATCGGCGACGGGGGCATAGTTTTCAGTTACATTGATTTCAGTGTAGCAAGGTGAAGTCGCGAGCACTTCCTCAGGTCCGTCATACCGGCCCAGCACCTTGGTGTTCATCATCATGCCGCGAGCTGCCGGGGCATTGAACCACCCGAGGTCGAGTATAGCCTCAGGCTCGCAGGCGCCCAGAAAATGCCATTTACCGTTAGCCCATGCCTCAACCCACGCGTGGTTATCGTCAGTGTGAGCCCAGCGCGGGGTGTAGACCTGACGTGCGGGAATACCCATTGCGCGCAGAGCGGCAACAGCAAATGTCGATTCCTCACCGCAACGGCCCCAGGCGGTGCGCACGGATGCAAGCGGAGATGAGGTGCGACCGTCAGACGGGCGATAGGTCACCTTCTCGTGACACCAGTGGTTGATTTCAAGAATGGCATCCTCCATTGAAAGACCTTCCACGCGGTCCTTCAACTCATTATAAAATACTACGCGGCTGCTGTCAAGGTTCTCGTTATTGATTCTCACGGGAAGCACAAAGTGGCGGAACTCGCGTTCAGGCACTGATTTACCCCAAGGCATCTCATCGCGCGCCTTGAGTGACATCCTCACGTTGTCAAGGTAGAAAGAATCCGGGTAATCGGTCATATCAGGAAGCGGCATGTAGGCAAACAGGAATTCCATGGCTTCGCGCTCATCAGCCGTCAAGCCGTCACCCTCGAAAATATCAAATAAACCGGTAGCTTTCAGCGAGTCACGGCGCGCAGTGAAATCCCGGTGAATAAAGGAATTTGATGACGAATTATTGTCGCAAGCGCCCATCATGACGCAGAGCAAGATTGCGAAAAAAGATAAATGACTGAAGATTTTCATACTGAAAGCATCTGGTTAAGAGTGTTATTGACAATGGTTGATGAGGTGAGGCCTGTTTCAGGGTCACGTAGCGAACCGTGCAGTTCGTGACAGCCTGTAAGCGCAAGAATGCGTGCCGCATTTTCGGGCCCGACACCGGCGCCGGGAAGAATGATGATACGTCCGGCAGCCAGTTGATTAAGTCGTGTAATCACTGGTATGCCTGCAAGCGCGTCGACTGCGTGTCCTGATGTCAGGATGCGGTTACAGCCCAGCGAGATGATCTGTTCGAGAGCCTCGAACGGATCACGACACACGTCAATGGCGCGATGGAATGTAATATTGATACCGGCGGGAACAGCCTTGACAAGCTTTTCACATGTAGCCATGTCGATTGAACCGTCACGCGTGAGAGCCCCTATAACCACGCCGTCAGCACCGTTATCAACTGCCATTTTAATATCCTGGATCATAGCCTCGACCTCATGCCCGTCATACACGAAATCGCCACCGCGGGGGCGTATGAGAGTGTGGAGCGTAATTCCCGGCACCGCGTTGCGTGACTGGGAAATGAGCCCCGGAGAGGGGGTTACACCGCCCACCTCGAGCGCCGAGCAGAGTTCCACACGTGACGCGCCACCCTCGTGAGCAGCTATAACACCGGAAGTTGAGACGGTGCAGACTTCAAGAATTTTATCCATGCAACAAGTGATTAAACAGGATTGTGAAAAAATGGCCTGAAAGCCCCTCTCACGGTGGCCGCAGGTCTCACAAATGTAGTATTTTTTAGAGTATTATGCAAATGAGTGGCCCGTGACGATGTATTGCTACAGTTTTTTTGTATCTTTGCACTCACTAAGGGAGCCCCGGTGGCTCGTCGCTGACCCTCATTGTGAAGGGTTTGAGGAAAGTCCGGGCAACATAGAGCACCATATTTCTTAACGGGAAGCTGTGGGATAACTGCAGAGGCAACGTGACAGAAAATAACCGCCCGCCACCGTGCGGGTAAGGGTGAAAAGGTGGGGTAAGAGCCCACCGGGTCCTGTAGCGATACAGGATGCCGCACGCCTTATGGGTTGCAAGGTCAAGTATACCGGCATTTAAGGGCTGCTCGTCCATTGCCGGGGGGTAGACTGCTATAGCGCGCATGGCAACATGCCGCACAGATAAATGACGAGCCGCAGTGGGGAACACAGAGCTATTTATTGGCGCCCGTTCCCCCGCGACATAACCCGGCTTACAGCCGGGGCCACCCCTTTTTTCATTCCACCGATTTGAAAAGACCGCGCTACATCGGAGCCTAAGATCTCCCGGGCACAGGCCAGCAATAGCATGAGGTTGAAACCGAGCCATTCTTGCCTTGTAGCCTGCTATTTTTACCAGGTAGATTGGTTCAGTGTCTCCGACACTGGCTATCGTATATATACACATAGGCCCCAGCTAAGTCGCCCTTGCGGGCTCCTGAAAGCTGGGGTTGCAAAGATTTAGCCTCTTCGAGGCTTCCAACCCGTCTATGGGCAAACGCCGTTTAGTCCCTGCAAGACTACATTCCTGCTTGGATGAAATTAACTTTGTCGACTAACTTAAAGCTATATATTAAGTCTCCATATTACAACTTATCTGTGTGAATATTAACGTCGTAGACGTTAAATTTAGGAAACCTCAGCTTACAGCCGACGGCGACCGACAGGTCGACAAGGCATAGCTGAGGATACAGCATACTCTACCCGTTACCAGTGTCGTAGACACTGAACATATCAGAAAAGGTTAACCAATTCCGGGTTATTTTGATTATTACCTATGCTGCGTTGTGGTGTTGTAACTGATGTTTAGAAGTTGTAGCCGAGGGAGAGGTTGACGGTGTTGCGGCGGAATTGCTCGGCGGGGGTGTTGAATACCTTGGTCAACCCCACGGCGCCTGATACCTGAATATAATAATTGTGGAAAAACTGCATCGATGCGCCAAAGTCCCACTGCATGTCAGCTCGCTTGAATCCGTTGTCCATGAGCTTCTTGCTGTAGTCACCTACGTGTTGTTCGCCGGTGAGGTTGAGGTTCACGACGGGTCCAGTGAAAATGCTCAGTGAAA
>JAAVGQ010000054.1 GCA_014800105.1 Bacteroidales bacterium
ACATTATATATTATTTTCTATTTTATACGTAATTAGGTGAAATGATGAATTGATGGAGTGAGTTCTATCCAGCGGTGAAACGTTTATTTATTCTTTGCGAGCTGGAGGCGGGGCAGGGAAGCGCCATTGGGAGAGCGTATGCGCAGAATGCTTGCAACGGTGGGAGCAAGCACGCGGGCATCAACCGGGCGGTCAATTACCTGTGTAGCCAGTTCAGGAGCAAGCAAGAATGCCGGAGCAGTGGTTACTCCGCTACGTTCAACGAGGGGCAGAGATAGGTCAGAGCCTTGGTCAGTAATTTCCCATCCGGGAGCAACCTGGATGAGGACGTCACCGGCACGTTCAATCACGGTGTTGTTGCGAACGGCCTGAGGATTGACTCCTGCCTTAAGATTTATAATGTCTTCGAGAGTGTAAGCGTCAGTTACGCCTGCCATGCGGGTGAGGAACTGAGCGACATCAGTTCTTATTGCAGCCTCGTCTAGATCATTCTTTTTAATGAGTTCATGGTTCAGGAAAATCTGGCGGTCATGATAGCCGTTAACCCAGTCGCCGTTACCATGCTTGGCAATGAGATAGACATTGAGCAGAGCCATTGCTCGGCGGGGTGAGAACTCGCCGTGGGGTATAGCCCATTTCTCGTCATCGCGGCGTGAACGTGCCCTGCGGGGAGTTCCGACTACGAAAACAAGGGTTTTGTCCAGCCCAATGGTACTGTCAATTGTATTGAAAAGCTTTGCGAGGTCATTGTCGAGACGCAGGTATAAATCCATCTGCTCAATACGGCCGTCAGCATCATTCGTAAACTCGTAAGGCTGTACTGTGAAGCCCAGGTTAAGCATGTCAGTGACATCACGGGTGCCCAGAGAAAGTGTATTGAGATATTCTCCGGCAACAGCCACTACTTCAGAATTAACCGGTGCCGCTGTCTTGAAAGCCTTGAACCTGTTGGTATCCTTGCGCAGGAATGTGTTGCGCATGGGGTAAGCCTTTTTATGGGCCGGGATATCAGGATAGCGATCGGGTGCCATGAAGTTGGTCCACGATATGGTATCAAGACGCACTGACAGCGGTTGCATGCGATTGCGCTGCTGGAGCAACCGTGGGGTATCGTGATAGAAAGTGGTTGTGGCCCAGTTGCCTGTAACATCATCAATCCAAGTGCCACTGTTACCGGCATGGCCGGCGAGAATCAGGGCTGTTCCCTGATCAGGAGCTATTGAATACACGTAACCGAGACCACCTGTATCGATACGCAACTCGTCACCCAGCGTTGAAACAAGGAGCTGGGTGGGAGAGACTGTATCATCAGTGTAGTTACCTAACGTCTCGGGATCATGAAAGACGGGGTTAACCGAGCGAGTTTCACTATTATAAACATGAGAGCTACCCACTCCGTTAACTGCGGGAACTGCACCTGTGAATGCAATGGCAGTAGCGGTGGGGGCATCAACGATAGTGCCATAATCAATGTCTGAAATGGTCACGCCATTGTCAAGCAACCGTTTGAATCCACCTTCACCAAAGTAACCTTTGAGAAGCTCGAGGTATTCCATTGATAACCCATCAATCATTACGCCCACTACGAGAGCGGGGCGTTGGGGAACAGCTGCGCTAACTGACAGTGACATGGTCACGATCGAGGCAGCGAGTACTCCCGCAAGTCTTGAATTGAGTGGTATATTGAGTTTTATTGACATCTGTACATATAGATATAGGTTGCTGAATAGACCAGGTATGCGGCAATCAACGGGTAAAAAGCCGGGTTAAGAGCCTGAATACTGAATATTCCAATCAGCAATAATACTATTAAGAATGCAAAATTAACAATTTGATATAAAAATACCACGCGGTTGTATTTTTTTAACCATATAGCGATTGCCGGTATAAGAGCGAGAGGATTTAACCACAGGTAAAGCCAGTTGGGTGACGTCGCTTCATGAACCGAGACGAAAATCAGGAATGTGAGCAGTAGCCCGGCAACTGACGAGATTCCATAGAGAATTGACGTGAATACCCGGTTAACCCGGCGTTTTGCAAGACTTCTCATTGAAATCCACATTGTAAGCATCAGAAACAGCCACGCTACAACCAGCGGTGAAAAATATACCGGAGTGGGGGTAAACGAAATTGTTTCGGGTAATAAACGTTTGGATTCACGGATAAGTTCAGAGCCATCGGGTCGATTTGCGGAAGAGAGATATTCTTTGAGATTGACAGGAGCGTAGCACATCTCCTTCATGTTAAGACGCGAGTCAATTCCGCTACCCAATGCGAGGTCGATACCAAACTGATACCAGGGATAGTAGCTGTGAAAACGTGTCATTTCGCTACGCCAGGTGTGATTAGTAATCGAGTCAGTTACACCGTTATCGAGAGGCCCTGCAACTTTTTCGATTAATGCCAGAGGGCGGGTAGCGCAGTTATCCTTTACATAGTTATATCGGTAAGTGCTGTTTTCAGGAAGGAGATTGCGGTTAACAGCGTCAATTAACAGGGTGGTTTCCTCAGGCGAGAGGTTAAGTACCTGTTCATCAACACTACGCCCTGTAGAAGCATAGGCCTGTAAAAGATATTTCCATGGATAGGCCGCTGACTTGTAGTCAGTTTCGCCCTTGACGAATCGATAAATGAAATTGGGCGAATCGAAATCAAATACTCCCCAGCTCACGCCAATATCCGTTCCGTCATCATCAGTTATTCTTAACAGCGTGTGACCTTCCAGTTCATAAACTTCCTCACCGGGCCCAATAGTTATAATGCTGACGCGGGGGAGCGCTTCAGCAAAACCTTGACAGACAAAAAACAAGAGACAGGCGTTTATGTATTTGAGCAGTTTGAGCATTTATTGGCAAAGTAGATTTATTGCGAAATCAAGGATTGTATCGTGGCCGTTAAACGTGTCAACGGGGTCCATATCAACGGCGCAACCGGGAGACGGGTCGATTCCGAACTCAGTAGTATTTCCTCGGGCATCAAGCACTGAGCAAGCTGAGAAGCGAACGCTCCAGCCACAGGGAAGCTCAGACGAGAATGGCATGCCGCTGCCACCGCCGGTGCGGGCACCGACGATTTTAACTTGCGGGATATACTGCATTACTGAAACGAAATTATTGGCGGCACTGAATGTTGAGCGGTTAGTGAGAATTGCTACTGGCTTGTCCCACATAATGCGACCCTGAGGTGCCGGGTCAATGAAATATTCAAAAGGTTCGGAAAACTCGTTTTTGCCGGGACCGGTTTTATGAATCATGAATCCGGCAGTAATACGCTCGGTGATGAATCGGCTCGCAATGCGGTCAACCATGTCCATATTGCCGCCGCCATTGTCGCGAATATCAATAATCAGTCCGTCGCAAGTTGCGAGATAAGCAAGGATGTAATCAAGATTACCCTCGCCAATGACAGTGGCAAACGAAGGGTAGCAGATGTAGCCGATGTTTCCCTGGGGAAGGATGCCGTATTTGAGTGCGCCCACCTGGCGATAATTGAAATTGAAATAGTATTCTTCAATAATGCGTGCATCGTAGTTCTGGGGATAATCGCTCCACCACTTGCGGTAATAGCTTGTTTCCCAGGGAGAAGAGAGATTGGTGTGTCCGTCCTTGAGTAATGAGAGCATGTCAGCACACACTGAGAACAGCTCCTCGCGGGTCATCTTATCACTGATTTTGGGAGCATATTGATTGTACACGCCGTCCCAGTCGAGACCTTTTTCATCGAGGAAGCAGTAATGCTCTTCTATGATTGACCACAGGGCATCGAAGTTTCCACGTGGATTGTCCTGGTAGTCCTCAATGTCGTGACATCCGGTAGAAAAGAAAGTCATGCAAAACAAGACGAGCAGTCCCGAGATATATTTGATGCTAAGTTTATGGTTCAGTGTGTTCATGACACATATATATTAATATAAGGAAGAATTTATGGCATGATTAGATGAAACGGCACCGGCCGAGAGCCATGAGGTTGTATAGCCGATGACTGCACGGTGGAAAATCATGCGGGTTGTGAGGTTATTGACGCGCGAAGTCATGACTGACCCGTCGTAGCCCAATCTCAGGGAACCCTTCCCCAGGTGAATGTCAAGGGCAATCAAGTTATCAAGCTTGAAACGTGAACCCCACCAGGCACAGTGGGCAAGTCCACCATGGTTGCCAAGATAAATCTCGTAGTACAGCTCGTCATAACGGGGAGAGAAGAACGCGCCAATCACGGGTAATGATGGCTGATAGCTCAGCGTGAAGGCACATTTACCTATTGAGTGACTCCAGGAAATAAATCCTATCGCGTCAATGGTGGCAGCACACTTGGCTGATGCGGGATTATTACTGTTGCGTTGATTGTAGAGGCAACCGGCTTCAATCCTTAGAGCCGGACCTACACCGGCAAAGATTTTGTCGGTAATTTTCCAACGTCTCATAGCGCCCCATGATGCGTGAAATTCAGCACCCCACATTGTGGCGTTTCCTGCCGGATTAAGTGCGCGGTCAATGTCACCACTGATTCCTAACCGGGATACCCATGAGTCGGCATTTTGCCATGGTAGCACCTGAAGACGGTTGTAGCCTATAGATGCGCTCCAACCTGAGTATTTGAGAGGGGTGAGATAGGTGTCAGCAATATGTGAGCTACCGGCACTGACTGACCATGTCGTTGAGACCGGCCTCAGTGGATCTTCAGCTCTGCTTGCAAAGCATGAACACACGCTGAGGAAAATGGCTGCCAAGCCTCGGAATGCTGAGCGGTAACTTTTCATATTATGTAATGTTTATCTTTTAAAAGATGCGTTGCTGGCCGTTAATCTCGTCGCGAACCTCATCATCGCTGCGGTCATTTTCGAGATTTTCCTCCTTCTCAGTATCAATTTCCTCAATAATTTCAGTATCCTCAGTATTTTCAGGTAGTTCTGTTTCCTCTTCAAGCGGTTCCAACTCTTCGATTGAAGCGATAGTGTAGTTGGTTATGCGCTTTCCTTTGGCTTTGAAAGACTTTGTACCGATAAATTCCTTAGCATCAATTATCAGATCCTCACGGAAAGCATCGTCGCCACCAAGCTTTACCTTAAAGCGGGGAGCGTTGTGGTCACTGAGGATAATCAGAGATGACTTGAGATTTTCTCCAAGATAGCGCTGTTTCTTACCTGAAGGCTCGAATGTGAATCGCTTGATGTAGGGATAGCCCTGATCAGCATCATTGAGTACAGCAGTCCACACGTGGCCGGGACGATATTTCTCGATTTTCAGGATATTGTCATCGTAGTGATTACCGGCATCGAATGATGTGGTGTAGAATTGACCGTCCTTCGTAATAACGAGAATCTGATCATCAGCACCAAACTCACCAAGGAATTCTCCGCGTCCGTCATAGTTGAGACGGAGGACATCAGGATCCCACCACACCTGGCGACCACCAAGGGTAGAGGCACCTTTTTTCTTCAGCGAGAAGCGATGTACTTCGTTACGTGTTACAATATTGCCTTGAGACTGGCGGCCCTTGATTGCGAGCTCGCTGAAATCAACATCAATCTGGAGGGTTTTAAGGCGAGGTTTCGGTTTAAGGGTTACATTTACAACTTCGGCCTCACCGTTATTGTTGGCGCTGAACCACACTACGCGTGAGCCTTCGGTGCCACGGGTGAGGTTATATTCGCGGTCACGGGTAACACCGGTTACCGCAAAACGTTTCATGTAATATGTGCCACCCTTGCCGTCCTGATATATTACATTATATATAGTGCGGTCATCATTCTTCTTGAAGATTGCTATGTGGAGCACGTTTTTGTCAACAGCGAGTTTCTCAGCGACCTTGACAACCTTATACCTGCCGTCGCGATAGAAGATGATTATATCATCCATCATAGAGCAGTTGGCGATAAATTCGTTTTCGTCCTCCTTCTTGAGAGCTGTACCTATGAAACCCTCGGCGCGGTTATAGTAAAGGCGCTCGTTGGCAACCGCAACATTGGCAGCCTCGATATTATCGAAGCCGCGGATGACAGTGCGACGGGGGTAAGCCTCGCCATATTTTTCCTGAAGTCCCAGATACCACTGGACGGTATACTCAGTGATGTTGGCTATCTTATTGTTGATGTCGGCGATGCGGTCATTGTACCCCTTGATGATGCGGTCAGCTTCAAGAGAAGAGAATTTGAGGATTCGCTTCATCTTGATTTCCATGAGCTTGAGCAGGTCATCCTGAGTAATGGGACCGAAGATGTCATTCCCGGCGAGGGTCTCGATGCGACCGCGCACGTGGTTGATGACCTGTTCCATTGTCTCGCCGTTTTCAAAGTCACGGTCCTTATAGATGCGGTTCTCGATGAAGATGCGTTCCAGCGATGCGAAGTGCAGGAGTTCCTTAACCTCTCCAAGCTGTATCTCGAGTTCACGGTGAAGCAACTCGCGGGTGCGGTTGACGCTGTGACGCAAGATGTCACTCACCCCAAGGAACACCGGTTTCTTGTCACAGATAACGCAACAATTGGGTGAAACTGAGACCTCGCAGTCAGTAAACGCGTAGAGACCGTCAATGGCCATGTCGCTTGAGGTTCCCGGCTGGAGATTTACAAGGATGTAGGCAGTCTGAGCAGTGAGGTCTTCGACTGAGCGAATCTTTATTTTACCTCTTTCAGCAGCTTTTACGATGGAGTCTTTAATGGCTTCAGTTGTTTTGCCATAAGGAATTTCAGTTATTGCGAGAGTCTTGTTGTCAACCTTTTCAATCTTGGCTCGTATCTTGATAGCGCCGCCACGCTCGCCATCGTTGTAGCGGGTGACATCGATGAGACCCCCTGTAATGAAGTCAGGGTACAGGGTGAACTCTTCGCCTCGCAGGTAAGCGACTGCAGCATCAATAATTTCATTGAAATTGTGAGGCAGAATCTTGGAAGATAGACCCACTGCGATACCTTCCACTCCCTGGAAAAGAAGAAGCGGGAATTTGACGGGTAGGGTGACGGGCTCCTTTTTGCGCCCGTCGTAACTCATCGTCCAGTCAGTAATCTTGGGGTTATAGAGCGTGTCGAGAGCGAAGGGCGAGAGGCGGGCTTCGATGTAACGACCGGCAGCCGCACCGGCTCCCGTGAGGATATTACCCCAGTTACCCTGAGTTTCCACCAGCAATTCCTTTTGTCCCAACTGCACGAGGGCATCATTGATTGAAGCGTCGCCGTGGGGGTGATACTGCATGGTGTTACCCACGATATTGGCAACCTTGTTGAAGCGGCCATCATCGAGGGTTTTCATTGAATGGAGTATGCGTCGTTGTACCGGTTTCAGTCCATCATCGATGTGAGGCACTGCGCGCTCAAGGATAACGTAGGACGCATAGTCCAGAAACCAGTTGCGGAACATGCCACGCAGATGATGCTTGGGAGCGGCATCATTGACGGGTTTTGATGAATTGTTTGAATCTACAATGTCGTTCATGGTTACGTGAGTTACATTACAAAGATACGAATTTATTTGTAAAACGTGAGTCTTTATTTCCAATAGTTTTGTATCTTTGGAGTCAATAATAATTATCTATGATAAAAGTTGGAATAACGGGAGGCAGTTCAAAAGCAGCTGCCGAGATTGTGAGACTCTTGCTCAATCATCCCGATGTAGACATAAAATGGGTGCATAGCGAGCATTATGCCGGCCAGAAATTAAGCGAGCACATGATAGGTCTTGTGGGTGAATGTGACATGAAATTTGTTGCTCAGCCTGCATGGGACGAAATCGATGTCGTCTTCAATTGCCGGCACACGGGAGACACCCGCACGTTTCTTGAACTTTCAACACCGCTCCCTGAGGACCTGAAGATTATAGACCTGTCAGGAGACTATCGCATGGCCGCTGAAGGAAATGATTTTGTGTACGGGCTTCCCGAACTTAACCGCAAGGCTATGGTTAGAGGAGCTCACCGCGTTGCCAATCCCGGAGCTTTCGCTACAGCGGTAGAACTTGCTCTTTTGCCTCTTGCCAAGAATCTTCTGATCAATGGTGATATTCACGTTGTCGCTATCTCAGGCGACCCCACTATGGGAAATAACTTCAGGCTCTACAAGCCTTTCAAGCATTCCCACGTGGCAGAAATAAGCCAGACCTTGGGCGCGTTGCAGAATTCGTTCAACTCAGAAATCGTCATGGTCCCCATGCTCGGCAGCAGTTCCCGCGGACTCATTGCAGCTGTCTATCTTGACTGTAAACTTACACTGGAGGCCGTGCGAGAATTGTATGAAAATTTTTATGACGACCATAATTTTACCTTTATCGTTGACCACCAGCCTGAGGTGAAGGAGGTTATTAATACGAACAAATGTATTATCTATCTCGAAAAACATGGTGATAGATTGCTTGTTACATCAGTGATAGATAGCATGATGAAAGGTTCGGCGGGAACAGCTGTTCACAATATGAACTTGCTGTTCGGTCTCTCAGAAAGAACCGGCCTTGCATTGAAAACTTCGGCACTATGAAAAAGAAATATTTTCTGGCAGGATTAATCCTTGCGGGCGCTCTCAGCATGGGAGCTGCAGTAATTGATGACGCCAAGGAACTGATAATTGCCGGTGACTATCGGCAGGCGATTACAATGCTCACTGAGCTTGCTGCTAAAGAACCCAAAAATACGAATGCCAATCTACTTTTAGGCGATTGCTATAAGGCACTCCATAAGGATGCTGAGGCAATAGAGTATTATGAAAAAGCAGTAGCAAAGGGTAATAATGATGCACGTCTGGGTCTTATAGAGATAGCTATCAGGGAATATCGCCTTGACGATGTCGAGACCCTTACCGCCGCTTACGAAAAAGAACTCAAAAAGAAGGGGAAAAAAGCTGTCAACCGGCTCGAAGAAGTTACCGGTAACCTCGATCGTACCCGCAATATGCTCAATCGAGTAGAAAAAATTGTTGTGTTTGACAGTATCAATGTCCCGGAGCAAGAATTCTTCACATATTATCGCCTGAGCCCCGAGAGCGGTTCGCTCAATTCTACATCAGTTCTCCCTCAGGATTTTGCCACAGCTGAAACCACAGTAGTATTTGAGCCTGAGAGCGGAACTGAGATGATGTGGAGCGCTCCTGATGAGGATAACAATTATCGGCTGGTAAGCTCGGTAGCCCTTTATGGTAACGAGTGGGATACTCCCCAGCCGGTAGGTGACCATCTGGGCGAGGGTGGGGATGCCAACTATCCGTTCATGATGCCTGACGGTATAACCTTGTATTTTGCCAACGATGGTGAGAACTCGCTGGGTGGATACGATATTTTCATCACCCGTCGTGATGGTAACAGCTTTTTCCAGCCCCAGAATCTTGGCATGCCGTATAATTCCCCCTATAACGATTACATGCTCGCAATTGATGAGACTACAGGCGTAGGCTGGTGGGCAACGGACCGAAACCGTAAAGAGGGTGAGGTGACTATTTATATGTTCAAGCCAGCTGATATGCGTGTAAATGTTGATGTAAATTCGCCTGACTTGCGTGAGCGTGCTACATTATCATCAATTCGTTCAACCTGGGAGGATGGCGAGGATTATACCGAGCTCCGCGATAAGATTGCTGAGATTAGCCAGTCAGTTCACAAGATGAAAGCCAGCTGTCACTTTGTCATGCCTGATGGAAAAGTCATAACCCGCCCCGAACAGCTTCACAGCAGTGATGCCCGCATGGCCCTCGAACAATATATTGATCTCAAAAAGTCAATCGATGAGAACAAGGCTATGCTTGCCAAGCTTCGCCGTCAGTTTGCTTCAGGTGATACCTCGGTTGCTGATGAAATCCTGCATCTTGAGAAACAGGAACTTGACGATGCCGTTACCATTAAGCAGGTAGCCAATGAGGTTATCGAGGCTGAGCAGGCAGAATAACCGGAAGTCGTTTTTGTAACGGCTTGTATATTTCAATTATTTATCAATAAACCAATTATAACGTGACATTATTTCTTGTATCCATAGCGTTGCTCATAGGTGGATATTTTATTTACGGTGCTATTGTGGAGCGAGTATTTAAGATAAATCCAAAACTTGACACCCCTGCCATTTCAATGCGCGATGATATTGACTATATTCCACTTCCCACGTGGAAGGTGTTTCTTATTCAATTTCTTAATATAGCAGGCCTTGGTCCCATCTTCGGTGCAATAATGGGAGTAATGTTTGGTCCCGCTGCATTCCTGTGGATTGTATTCGGAACAATCTTTGCAGGGGGTGTACATGACTTTATCTCGGCGATGATGAGTCTACGTTCCGGCGGGAGTTCGTTGCCTGAGGTGGTGGGCCGGGAACTTGGAAAGAATGTCCAGCAAGTAATGAGGGTGTTTTCTCTTTTGCTGCTTGTGCTTGTGGGCGCGGTTTTCGTACTCAATCCTGCCGACCTTCTTGCCGGAATGACTCCTGATTACCTTGACAGGGTAGTGTGGATAGGTATAATATTCATATATTATATGTTGGCGACGCTGCTCCCCATTGACAAGCTAATAGGTAATCTCTATCCTGTTTTCGGTTTCACATTGCTTTTCATGGCAGTGGGTTTGCTGGTTGTTCTTTTATTTGGCGGAATGACTATTCCTGACGGGATATCAGAAGGCCTCCATTCGCGTCATGCAGCAGGCGTTCCCATCTTCCCCATGATGTTCGTTTCGATAGCCTGCGGTGCAATTTCAGGTTTCCATGCCACTCAATCACCCATGATGGCGCGCTGCCTGAAGAATGAGAAACTCGCCCGTCCCGTATTCTATGGCGCGATGGTATCAGAAGGTCTCGTAGCTCTCATCTGGGCGGCTGCCGCGATTACATTCACTCATGGCTACGAGCAACTCAATGAAACACTTTCAGGCTCTACTCCTGCAGCGCTCGTAAAAAATATCTCAGTTACTTGGCTTGGCACTTTTGGTGGATTCCTTGCAATAATCGGGGTAATTGCAGCTCCTATCACAACCGGTGACACTGCTCTCAGAAGCGCACGTCTCATTGCTGCTGATATGCTCAAATTTGACCAGAAAACATTCTGGAAACGTCTTGTCCTCACTCTTCCCATTTTCGCAATTACATTTGCGGTCATGCTCATTGATTTCTCAATCCTGTGGCGTTACTTTGCATGGTGTAACCAGACGTTAGCTGTATTCACATTGTGGGCTGCTACTGTTTACCTTGCCCGTCACAGGCGTGCTTATATTATTACTATGTTGCCGGCTATGTTCATGACAGCAGTGAGCGTGAGCTACCTGTTTGCTGCACCGCGTCCTGAGGGACTCGGACAGCCATTGTCACTGGCAATTGCAGTTGGTGTCTGCGCGGCAATTGCACTCACTGTTATTATACTCATGTATATAAAGAAATTGAAACTGGCGACTCCCGTAAAAGAAGACTGAAATCGGGGAGTCAGCTTCAATAAACGTAAAATTTTTATATTTGATTAAGATTGTTTTAGGATTAGTTGCTTCGGCAATGAGTTTATCGGCTGTGGCTGAAGGGTATCAGGTTAACACATTGAGTGCAAGGCAACTTGGTATGGGGCACGTAGGTACGGGTATGCATCTGGGTGCTGAGAGTATGTTTTTCAATCCGGCCGGTCTTGGATATCTGGATAAGAAACTTGATTTATCCGGTTCGTTTACCGGTGTTTTCCCCACGGCTAAGGCTACAGTTAACGGTACGACATATAAAACTTCCAATGATCCCTCGACACCTATAATGGTAAATGCAGGTTTCTCGATTTATGATAACCTGAAAGCCGGGGTGTCATTCTATACACCTTATGGCAGCGGAATCAATTGGACTGACAACTGGCCCGGAGCTGTACTCAGCCAGAGTGTAAGCCTCAAGGTGTTCACACTTCAGCCCACTGTTTCATGGCGCATCACTGACCGCCTGAGCATAGGTGCCGGTCTCACTGTCAACTGGGGTTCAGTTGACCTGAACAAGGGGCTCGTGGATCCAGCTACCTCCGATATCATGATTGGAGCATTAGCTCAATCAGGTGTTCTTCCTAACCCTCAGTTCTATAACGGAGTGATGCCCGCTTCAATCAATCTTAGCGGGAAGTCAAGCGTTTCCTGCGGTTTCAACGTGGGCGTGATGTTTGATATCAATGAAAAAGTAACCGTGGGTGCATCTTATCGCTCAAAGGTGAAAATGAGTGTGGATGCAGGAGATGCATCAATCAGTTTTGCCAATGCACAGGCTCAGCTGATACTCAATGAACTTAACGTGTTGAATGCAACAAACTTTGCAGCGTCAATGCCTTGTCCTTATGTTTTGTCTCTCGGCGTGTCATGGAAACCGATCAGTGGTCTTACTCTCGCGTTAGACGGCCGTCTCTCAGGCTGGAAGACCTACAAATCTCTTGATATTGAATTTCTTGATCCCTTGTGTGCAGCATATAACCAGCATATCGAGAAGAACTACAATAATTGCTGGGCATTCTCAGTGGGTGGTGAATACGCCATCACCAATCGATTTGATATCCGTGCCGGTCTTATGCTCGATACAAGCCCTTGTAACGAGAAGCATTATAATCCTGAGACTCCTGGCATGACAAAGATAGAACCCTCAGTTGGTTTCTCCTTCAAGCCTTTCAACGGTTTCGCAATCGACTTTGGCATGATGTACATTGCCGGCCTCGGTGTCGATAATGCTTCGTGCTCATACCCAGATCTCCTTGCTGCCAAGCTCAATGCACAGCTTCCCGCAGCAGCACAGCTTCCCGTGGTTAAGACATTTACTGCCGATTATAAGGTACACGCCTTCATTCCCTCAATCGGTCTAAGATATTCATTCTAAAATCGTATGGCGAGCCGGAAAAAACTTGATATCATTAATCTTCTGGGAAACAGCCGCAAGTACACCTTGCATTCCCACACGGAATTCTGTGACGGCCGAGCTCAGATGGAAGCTTTCGCACGCGAGGCCGTAAAGCAGGGATTCACTCACTACGGTTTCACCCCTCATTCACCCGTTCCCATCGTTTCTCCATGTAATATGCATCGTGACAATGTATCGGTGTATCTCAGCCAGGTCGAGAAAATAAGGAATGAGTATGGTGAACATTGCTCTTTCCTTGCAGGGATGGAAATCGATTATCTTGGAAAAGAGTGGGGGCCGTCGACCGATTATTTTCAGGAATTACCACTTGATTACTCCATAGGTTCCGTTCACTTCATTCCCTCACAG
>JAAVGQ010000055.1 GCA_014800105.1 Bacteroidales bacterium
GACCATTTCAATAATATTGTCGGCATATTTGGGTACCAGGATGAGAATATTCTGCAGCAAAGCGAGCATTACCTTTATGCGATTATCAGCCGTGGGAAATGTCAGCAAATAGCAGGATAGTAGCCTTACATTAAAAATCAGTTCCTGTTCCGGAATGTCATTAAGATATAGCGGTCTCTCATAAATTGATTTAAGCATATCATCGACTCGTTCTCTCACTAAATTAAGAGTAATGTTATAAAAAGGATCGGATTGTCTTTTATTGTAGCCTTGAAAGTAAGTAAGCAACGATTCAAAATTATCATCAATATACTCTTTTTTAAGGTCGAGCCAGATTGGCTTATTGTCTAAGTGGTTCATCATTTTGTTTAAATTATTAAGTTGAAAATTATGTTTTACAAATATAATGAATTTGGAGCTAAGTACTATCTCAATTTAATACGTTTGATGTTTTAGTTTCATTCAGTATTCGTATAATGTTCGCTCCACCTAAGCTCCATGAGGTGGAGCGATGCGTTGTCCCCATATTCCGCTTTGCTACATTCGAGGTTGCGATAAACAATCATCACCTGATGTTCTTCTATTGGTGCTAAGGTAAAAGCCCGGTGTGTCACCTTTTGACACACCGGGCGAAAATGTTTTATAAAGTTGATGTTTTTAGCAGGGAGAGGAGGGTGGGGTTAGAATGTGAATTTCTCGAGGGTGAGGGTGCCGCATTTTTCGAGTTCGGGAACAAGACGGCGGAAGTGCTCTGACTCGCTGTGAGCCTTGAGACTTTCTTCGTCCTGCCAGGTCTCGACGATTTCGATGTGGTTGTCAGATGTGAGGCTGCCGAATGCTTCGTAGGTGATGCAACCTTTGTCGTGCAATGAAAGTTCCACCAGTTCAACAGCAGTGTCGATAGCTTTCTGTTTCATTGAGCTATCAGCTATTTCGAGAAAACAATTTAATCGGATCATAATTGTAAGATTTTAAGTTGATTGAAAAGACATAACCCGATTCATTGCTTACGGGCATGATGAATCGGGTTACGTTATTTAGATATCAAGAGTTATGTTATTTAACTTCCTCAAAGTCTACGTCCTGAGGACCATCGTTGTGCTGGTCGTTAGCACCGGGCTGAGGACCTGCCTGACCACCCTGAGCGTTGGCCTGAGCCTGAGCGTTGAGGATGTCCTGCTGAGCTGCACCGAAGGTTGTTTCAATTTCTTTGATTGCTGCATCGATGCCGTCGATGTCCTGAGCCTTGTGAGCTTCTTTAAGCTTGTTGAGGGCTGTTTCGATAGGAGCCTTCTTATCGGCAGGAATCTTGTCACCGAGCTCGTTGAGCTGTTTCTCAGTCTGGAAGATGATTGCGTCAGCCTGGTTGAGCTTATCAACGCGTTCCTTTTCTTTAGCGTCGGCAGCTGCGTTAGCTTCAGCCTCGTCCTTCATACGCTTGATTTCTTCCTCAGTCAAGCCGCTTGATGCTTCGATACGAATAGACTGTTCCTTACCGGTAGCTTTATCTTTGGCTGAAACGTTGAGGATACCGTTAGCGTCGATTTCGAAGGTTACTTCAATCTGAGGTATACCGCGGGGAGCGGGTGCGATTCCATCAAGGTGGAACTTACCAAGGGTCTTGTCATCCTTAGCCATGGGGCGCTCACCCTGAAGAACGTGGATTTCAACTGAGGGCTGGTTATCAGCGGCAGTAGAGAAGGTCTCGCTCTTACGGATAGGTATAGTAGAGTTAGCTTCGATAAGCTTGGTCATCACGCCACCGAGGGTTTCGATACCAACTGACAGAGGTACAACGTCAAGAAGAACTACGTCCTTGAAGTTAGAATTACCGCTGAGTGATGCGCCCTGGATAGCAGCACCTACCGCAACAACTTCGTCAGGGTTAACGCCCTTAGAGGGAGCCTTGCCGAAGAATTTCTCTACGATTGCCTGCACGGCGGGGATACGAGTTGAACCACCCACGAGGATTACTTCGTCAATATCCTTAGCTGTGAGACAGGCATCCTTAAGAGCCTGTTCGCAAGGAACGATGGTTGCCTGGATGAGCTTGTCAGCAAGCTGCTCGAACTTAGCACGGGTAAGAGTCTTTACAAGGTGCTGAGGTATGCCGTCAACGGGCATGATGTAAGGAAGGTTAATCTCAGTTGAGGTTGTGCTTGAAAGCTCAATCTTAGCTTTTTCAGCAGCTTCCTTAAGACGCTGGAGCGCCATTGGATCCTTGCGGAGGTCGATGTTGTGCTCAGCCATGAACTCGTCAGCAAGCCAGTTGATGATTACCTGGTCGAAGTCATCACCACCGAGGTGGGTATCACCATTTGTTGAAAGTACTTCGAAAACACCACCACCAAGTTCAAGGATTGAGATATCGAATGTACCGCCACCGAGGTCGAATACTGCAATCTTCATATCCTTATCCTTGCGGTCGATACCGTAAGCAAGGGCTGCTGCGGTGGGTTCGTTCACGATTCGCTTAACAGTGAGACCTGCAATTTCACCGGCTTCCTTGGTAGCCTGACGCTGAGAGTCATTAAAATAAGCAGGAACGGTGATGACAGCTTCGGTTACGGGCTGTCCGAGGTAATCTTCGGCAGTCTTCTTCATCTTCTGAAGAATCATAGCTGAGATTTCCTGAGGAGTGTACTCGCGGCCGTCGATGTCAACACGGGGAGTGTTGTTAGTGCTTCTAACAACTTTATAAGGTACGCGCTCGATTTCCTTTGCAACCTGGTCATAGGTCTCACCCATGAAGCGCTTGATGGAGTAGATAGTACGTTTAGGGTTTGTGATGGCCTGACGCTTGGCAGGGTCACCTACTTTACGTTCGCCGCCGTCAACAAATGCTACTACCGAGGGGGTAGTGTTACGGCCCTCGCTGTTGGGTATTACAACAGGGTCATTACCTTCTACAACTGCTACGCAGCTGTTGGTTGTTCCTAAGTCAATACCAATAATTTTTCCCATAATAATATAGTTTTATTTGTTTATTTATAAATTTTCTTGTTTTGATTTCTAATTCACTTAATAAACAAACTTCGTGCCAAAAAAGTTGAAAGCCTCGAGGTGACATTTTGTCAGTCGAGGCTCTCTGATGGGAGTATCTATGTTGATAGCGATGTCAGCGTCGCGTGACTACTGAGGGGATAAAAGCGTCAGGTATATGCTCCAGACGGTAGTCATGTTCGTCTCCCACTATCGTGATGATATCATACTGGACTTCATAGGGGATATCCTTGGCGATGACGTAGTTGTGGGCTGAGCGTACCATGTGGTTTTTCTTCTTGTTGTCAATGGCTTCGAGGGGATCATAATCCTCGCTTGAGCGGGTTTTTACCTCTACGAAAATTATGCGGTTTCCCTTGGTGGCAATGATGTCAATTTCGAGGTGACCCATGCGCCAGTTTGTTTCCACTATCGCATATCCCTGAGTGATGAGGTGCTCGACAGCGACCTTTTCACCCCAGCGTCCTACGGAATTGTGTATTGCCATGCCAATGTCAGAAGAAATATATTCACATTATATATACTATATCAATACTCGTCCCATGATTTAATCTCAATGTCATCGATGCTCATCGTGGTGAACGCACTGATGAAGGCTGAGGCCAGACGTGCATTTGTGATGAGGGGAACATTGAGATCGATTGCAGCGCGGCGAATTTTATAACCGTTGCTCAACTCAGTTGATGTCAGGTTTTTGGGCACGTTAACGACAAGGTCAATCTTTTTCTCGTGGAGAAGGTCGATTGCCTGGGGGTGACGGTCGCTCTGGCTGGGCCAGTAAACCTCGATTGAAGGAATACCATTATCGCTGAGGAAGCGGTGGGTACCACCGGTCGCGTAGATTACGAAACCATGGTTGTGCAGGCGATGGGCCGCATCAAGCATGTCAGTTTTCTGCTTGGCCGAGCCGGTGCTGAGGAGAACTGATTTGCGGGGAATGCGGTAGCCCACTGAGAGCATTGCTTTCAGGATAGCTTCATTCGTATCGTCACCAATACAGCCCACCTCTCCGGTCGAAGACATGTCGACACCGAGGACGGGGTCAGCCCCCTGAAGGCGGCTGAAGCTGAACTGTGACGCCTTGATGCCAACGTAGTCAAGGTCGAAGGCGTTCTTGGCGGGACGTTCAACGGGTATGCCGAGCATGATGCGGGTTGCGAGGTCGATAAAGTTGATCTTGAGAACCTTTGAAACGAAGGGGAAGCTTCGTGATGCGCGCAGGTTACATTCGATTACTTTGATGTCATTGTTCTTGGCAAGGAACTGGATATTGAAGGGGCCTGAGATGTGGAGCGCAGCAGCAATCTGTGAAGATACCTTCTTGATGCGGCGCATGGTCTCAACATAGAGTTTCTGGGGCGGGAACTGGATTGTGGCATCACCTGAGTGAACGCCGGCAAATTCGATATGTTCGCTGATAGCATAAGCTTTGATTACACCATCCTGAGCTACGGCATCCATTTCGATTTCCTTGGCATACTGGATGAACTCGGTTACAACGACGGGGTATTGCTTTGAAACGTTGGCAGCGAGCTTGAGGAAGCGTTCGAGCTCCTCAGTATTGGAGCACACGTTCATTGCAGCACCTGAGAGCACGTAGCTGGGGCGCACGAGAACGGGGAAACCAACCTCGTCAATGAAGCGGTAGATGTCGTCCATGTCAGTGAGCTCACGCCAGCGGGGCTGGTCGATACCGAGGCGGTCAAGCATCGCTGAGAATTTGTGGCGGTCCTCAGCGTTGTCAATCCACTGGGCCTGAGTACCGAGGATGTTCACTCCCTGCTCGTCGAGGCGTGTAGCGAGGTTATTGGGAATCTGGCCACCCACTGAGAGTATTGTGCCGTGTGGCTGCTCGAGTTCCAGGATATCCATCACGCGCTCGAATGTTAGCTCGTCAAAGTAGAGACGGTCACACATATCATAGTCAGTTGACACCGTCTCGGGGTTATAGTTAATCATTACTGAGCGCCATCCCTCTTTTTTGACTGTCATGAGAGCGTTGACTGAACACCAGTCGAATTCAACGGAGCTACCGATGCGATAAGCGCCTGAACCCACTACTACGATTGAACGGTGATCATGGAGGTATGTTACATCGTTTTCCGAGCCGTTGTAAGTGAGATACAGATAGTTGGTCATCGCTGGATATTCGGCCGCGAGGGTATCAATCTGTTTCACCACGGGAGTGATACCGCGGGAGATGCGGTCTTTACGAATTTCAAGGATTGCATGATGAGCATCAGCCATGTTGTCCTTGAAGATTGCACGACCTATCTGGAAATCGCTGAAGCCCTGCTGCTTGGCGGTTCTCAGAAGGGTATCTGGAAGTTCTTCAATCTTATTGTACTGAGCAATGTCGTTATTGGTGGTGATAATCTCGTGGAGGCGATATAGAAACCACTTGTCAATCTTGGTGAGATCGTGGATTTTGTCAACAGTATAACCCTGTTGCATTGCCTGGGAGATAACGAAGATGCGCTTATCAGTTGGCTCCTTGAGGGCAGTGTCCATGTCAGTAACCTTGATGGGCTTGTTGCCTACAAAGCCGTGCATGCCCTGGCCAATCATGCGCAGACCCTTCTGGATTACTTCCTCGAAAGTGCGACCGATTGCCATTACTTCGCCGACTGATTTCATTGAAGAGCCGATTTCGCGGCGTACACCGTGGAACTTACCAAGGTCCCAGCGGGGAATCTTGCAGACGATATAGTCGAGCGCGGGTTCAAAGAATGCTGAGGTTTCCTTGGTTACTGAGTTCTTGAGGTCAAACAATCCGTAACCGAGGCCCAGTTTTGCAGCGACGAATGCGAGGGGATAGCCTGTGGCCTTTGAAGCGAGAGCTGACGAACGGCTCAGGCGTGCGTTAACCTCAATAACGCGGTAGTCCATTGACATGGGGTCGAACGCATACTGAACGTTACATTCACCCACGATTCCAACGTGACGGATAATCTTGATGGCAAGTTTGCGCAGATAGTGGTAGTCCTCGTTAGAGAGGGTTTGTGAGGGAGCTACAACGATACTCTCACCGGTGTGGATGCCGAGGGGGTCGGAGTCCTCCATGTTGCAGACGGTGATACAGTTGTCAAAGCGGTCGCGCACCACTTCATATTCTACCTCTTTCCATCCCTTGAGTGACTTTTCAACGAGCACCTGGGGAGAGAATGAGAGCGCTTTCTCAACGAGAGCAACGAGTTCCTGCTCATTGTCACAGAAACCTGAGCCGAGGCCGCCGAGAGCATAAGCAGCGCGAACGATTACCGGGTAACCGAGTTTAGCGGCAGCTGCAAGTGCGTCAGGAATTGTGTTGACTGCCTCGCTCTTGATAGTCTTGACGTCGATTTCATCAAGTTTCTTGACGAAGAGCTCGCGGTCCTCAGTGTCCATGATAGCCTGGACAGGGGTACCGAGTACCTCCACGTTATACTTGGCAAGGATACCACTCTTGTAGAGCTCGACGCCACAGTTCAACGCAGTCTGGCCACCAAAAGCAAGCAGGATGCCGTCAGGCTTTTCCTTGGCTATGACTTTCTCTACGAAGTAGGGGGTGACGGGAAGGAAGTAAATCTTGTCAGCAAAACCGTCTGAGGTCTGCACGGTCGCGATGTTGGGATTGATAAGCACCGTGGTGATGCCTTCTTCCTTCATTGCTTTAAGAGCCTGCGAACCTGAGTAGTCAAATTCACCGGCTTCACCTATTTTCAATGCACCGCTACCCAGCAGCAGTACTTTCTTTATATTCTCGTTTTTGGTGGTTGTATTCATTGAGGTTTCTATGAATCTATTATATTGAACTGGCTCAGTTAGATTTTGTAAAGAGCGGCTTAGAGGAGAGAAATGAATTCGTCAAATATGAACTCGGTATCCTTGGGTCCGCTTGACGCTTCGGGGTGGAACTGGGCTGAGAAGAACGGCTTTGTTTTGTGGCGGATTCCTTCATTAGTGCCGTCATTCATGTTTATGAACAGCGGTTCCCAGTCGGCGGGTAGGGTAGTCTGGTCAACGGCATAACCATGATTCTGTGATGTTACGTAGCAGACGTTGGTTCCCACGTGACGCACGGGTTGATTGTGGCTGCGGTGGCCATACTTGAGCTTGTAGGTCTTGGCTCCGGCAGCGAGCGAAAGGAGCTGATTGCCCATGCAGATGCCACAGATTGGCTTGCCAATCTCGATCGCCTTCCTGATATTACCGATTGTAGTCTGAGCCATGTCAGGGTTGCCGGGACCATTAGATATAAAAAGCCCGTCGTAAGGAATCGAAGTAAAATCATAGTCCCAGGGAACTCTGATAACTTTGACACCACGCCGGGTAAGACATCTGATAATATTGTGTTTTGTTCCGCAGTCAACGAGAACGACGGTTTTTTCACCATCCCCGTGAGTTTCAACTTCCTTGC
>JAAVGQ010000003.1 GCA_014800105.1 Bacteroidales bacterium
AACGTTTCGTCATTCTGCTTGATATCCTCGATGACCTGAAGGCCATCATCGTTGTTTTCGGGCAACTCCATGAGAAGAGCGCTGTAATTAGAGAGATCGGAATCGGATAAATCTCGGAGAGAACAGCAACGATGCACAGCGTAACCGTTATTCTCAAAATGGCTCCGAATCAACTCGCAATCGGCACAATCTTTACATGCAAGGAGTATCTGCCCGCTTGGTAATCTTGTTTCTTGTGACATAATTGGTTCCATTCTGTATATCAAAGTTCACATTTTATTATCACACTACCATAAATACTACACCAGTTTAAACATTTTGTTACACGATTTTAGCATATATTACAACTCGGTTAGATTGTGTAACGTTATCTTCACACGGCACCATGCTTGCATTTGTTATGCAGGTTTTTTAATTTTGCACCGTCGCGGGCGCATCTCTCTCGTCCTCAACTTATAGAACTGATTTCATCTCTGCAATAAACAAATCTTCTTTGCATCATGACTCGCAAATATGATTATCTCGTGATTGGCTCAGGAATTGCCGGCATGAGTTTCGCCCTCAAGGTTGCCTCTAAAGGCTCAGTAGCTTTAATATGTAAGACTTCGCTTCATGAGGCCAACACGGCGCTCGCCCAGGGGGGCGTGGCGTCAGTCACCAATCTTGAGGTCGACGACTTTGACAAGCACATCGAGGATACCATGATTGCCGGTGACCACCTCAGCGACATCGAGGCTGTAAAGAAGGTTGTTACGGGAGCTCCCGAGCAGATTAGGCAGCTCATCGACTGGGGCGTGAACTTCGACCGCAAGGAAGACGGAACATTTGACCTTCACCGCGAGGGCGGCCACTCGGAGTTCCGAATCCTGCATCACGCTGACAATACCGGATACGAGATTCAGGAGAGCCTCATCAAGGCTGTCGAAAATCATCCCGGTATCGATGTTTACGAGAATCACTTTGCCATTGAGATTATAACCCAGCATCACCTGGGTCGCTTCGTTACCCGTCGCACACCCGACATTACCTGCTACGGGGCTTACGTGCTCTCCCCTTCAGGCGAGGTCGACACTTTCCTCTCCAAGGTGACGCTGATGGCTACCGGTGGCGTGGGTGCCGTCTATCAGACTACCACCAATCCCCTGGTTGCTACCGGTGACGGCATAGCAATGGTGTACCGCGCAAAGGGAACCGTAAAGGACATGGAATTCATCCAGTTCCACCCCACGGCGCTATTTCATCCGGGTGACCGCCCATCGTTCCTCATCACTGAGGCGATGCGTGGATATGGTGCCGTGCTGCGTAATCTCAAGGGAGAGGAATTCATGCACAAGTATGACCCGCGCCTCTCACTCGCTCCCCGCGATATCGTAGCCCGAGCCATTGACAGCGAGATGAAGCAGAACGGCGATGACCACGTGTATCTCGACGTAACGCATAAAGACCCCGAGGAGACCAAAAAACATTTCCCCAACATCTACCGCAAGTGCCTTGAACTTGGCATCGATATAACAAAAGACTATATCCCGGTAGCCCCGGCCGCTCACTACCTGTGTGGCGGTATCAAGGTTGACGGCAACGGAGAGTCATCTATCAAGCGACTCTATGCCGTGGGCGAGTGCTCTTGTACCGGATTACACGGTGGTAACCGCCTGGCTTCCAACTCCCTCATCGAGGCTGTTGTATATGCTGACGCTGCCGCCAAGCACGCATCAGAGCATGCTCCGCTCTATGACTGGCGCGAGGATGTACCGCAGTGGAATGACGAGGGCACACGCCACCCTGAGGAAATGGTTCTCATCACCCAGAGCATCAAGGAAGTAAACCAGATAATGGGCACCTACGTGGGCATCGTGCGCAGTAATCTGCGCCTTGACCGTGCATGGAACCGCCTCGACATCCTCTATGAGGAAACAGAGCGCTTGTTCAAGGAATCAAAAGCCTCACGTGAAATCTGCGAGCTACGCAACATCATCAACGTGGGGTACCTCATCATGCGCCAGGCCAAGGAACGCAAGGAAAGCCGCGGCCTACACTTCACCGTCGACTATCCTCCCGTCAAGCCCTGATAGGACTCCGTTAAAAATTAAGCAGTCATAGCCATTTATCATGAATAGAAAAAGTGCATCATATAAACATAGTATCAGAGAGAAACTCACAAAGCTTCTCAACAATGAGCACGCATTTTGGTCTTACGACAAAGACTCAATAAGTTCTGATTCTTTAAATGATGACCAGCTTATTGCTATGACCATGCGACATTTAGATATTGATGAAATAAAATTGCTCTTTGAAATTTTTTCCAAGGAAAAGATTAAGTCGGCATGGAAACGGCTCCTCGTACCCGAGGGAGAATATTTATATACCTTAAATAGATTCTTCGCCTGGTATTATTTTAATGCAAAGAATCCTGACGCTTACCTCAAATCCCTCGAAACAAGAAGGTTGAATCAATTATTATCATGAATAGCTCCCATTCTAAAGGATTAGCCCCTCACACTGCTCGAATAATCGAAGCCATATCCAAGCTTGAATGTATAAAGCCTTTTGTTCTCGTGGGTGGTACTGCGTTATCACTACAATTAGGTACGCGACAAAGTGAAGACCTTGATTTCATGTCATGGAGACGCAACAAAACTGAAAAAAGAGAGGTCGACTGGCCGATTATTAAAAAGGAATTAGAAACTATTGGCAATATACAAAAATTTGATATCCTCGATATTGACCATATAGAATGCGTTGTTAATGATGTCAAATTATCATTCTATGCTAATCCCAATTACAGCCCGGTTGTGAGCGAAATACCATTTTTAAACAATATCAGGCTCGCTGACCCTCTCTCGATTGGGGCCATGAAAATGGAGGTTCTTTTAAGAAGAAGTAAATTTAGAGACTTTTATGACATCTACTCATTAGTTGAAGCTGGATATGACATTAACGAGATGATAAACCTCGCTCTAAAATACTCAGGGCATAGATTAAAATCAAAAAACCTCTTAGCTCTTCTCACGAGAGCTGATAGATTCATTGAAGATAAGAACTTCAAGACTCTAAAGCCTATATACAATGTAACCTCTAAGGATATTGAATTAAAGCTCAAGCAGGTCCTGAGTCGAGAAGGTCGCGGATGACGAGGGAGGCCAGCGTGAAGCCGAACGTGCCGGTGACGGTGATGAGCGAGCCGTTGATAGCTGCCTTTGACGCATCCCACGTGCCGGTGGCTGTAGCCTCGAATCCTTCAGCGCCGCGGTTGCAGCCCTGTTCCTCGCTAAAGACACATTTGAACGCATGGCGCGGTTTCATACCGCTGCGCCTGAATTTGTTGCGCAAGGCGCGTGCAAGCGGACATCCCTGTACTTTCCAGAACTCAGCAACCTTCACTGCCGTAGGATCAATGCGCGTGGCGGCTCCCATTGACGAGAAGAGCTTCACCCTCTTCAATGATGTGACATGCAGGATGAGATGAGCCTTGCATGAGAGCGAGTCGATGGCATCAATAACGTAGTCATACTTTTCAAGTTCAAATTCAGCTGCATTCTCAGCCGTATAAGCTTTTTCGAGCGCAACGATATCAGCTCCCGGATTAACCGTGAGCAGGTGGTCGCGGAGTGCTTTAACCTTGGGCTCGCCAAGGGTCTCTACCGTGGCAGGCAACTGGCGGTTGATATTGCTGGGGGCAACCTCGTCACTATCCACAATCGTCAGGTGCACAAGGCCGGTGCGCACGAGGGCTTCAGCTGCCCAAGAGCCCACTCCACCTACACCGAATACTATTACACGCGCCGAAGCCAGACGATTCATAACCTCGTCACCCAGCAGCAACCGTGATCGGGAACGATATTCAGCCTCAGAACTCATAGCCCGCCTCAGATGTCAGTTTCTTGTCTTCATCAATCTGTGAGCCCACGGTAGTGAGCAGGTCGCCTACAATGCCGCCGTTAACCGCTATGCGCATTGCGCGAAGCTGGGTTTCCCGCGACAGCTTTTGTCGACCACCGGCAAAGCGTATCTGCACCGCAGGGTGAATGAATCGGAATATAGCGATGGTGGTGAGAATCTCATCATCAGTGAGAGGCTTGGCATTCTCAAGCGGGGTTCCCGGAATGGGACACAGGATATTGACGGGGATAGACACCGGCTGTGCCTCGCGCAACGTGAAAGCGAACTCATAACGCTGAGCCGCCGTCTCGCCCATGCCGATAATACCGCCCGAGCAAATCTCGAACCCAATCTCGCGGGCAATGCGTATGGTCTCGAGCTTGTCTTCGATAGTGTGAGTGGTACAAAGCTTGTCGAAATAGCTCGGCGCAGTCTCAAGATTACAGTGATAGCGGTGAACTCCCGCATCCCACAGCTCCTGCAACTCCTCGCGCCCCAGAAGACCGAGCGAAGCGCAAGTGCTGATGCCTATATCCTCCTTGATTTCCTTCAGCATTCCACACACCGTTGACAAAGCCTTTCCACGCAAAGCCCTCCCACTGGCTACCATCGAGAAACGCTTCACGCCCTTATCGTGATTATGGCGGGCCTCACGCATGCATTCCTCGCGGTCAATGATATCGTAAGTTTCACAACTGGTTGAGAAATGGGCTGACTGAGCACACCACTTGCAGTTCTCCGAGCAATGACCTGAGCGGGCATTGACAATAGAGCAGGAATCAAACACCGGAGGGCACATTTTGCGGGTGATCTCCTCGGCAGCAGTATATAATTCTTCAGTACCCGCCGTGCTGTCAAGGATTTTTACATCCTCGGGGGTAATCACACCACCCGCCAGCACTTTATCTTTAAGACGCGTAATATCGTTCATCAGTTTATCGGTTCAGTTTACATATGGTTTATCGAGCCCCAAAGGATAATAAACCTATTACAAAATTACCCCAATAAATATTAGTCCGACCGATATTAACATATTTTATAGCGTATTCCCCCTTTTTGACTATAATTGGATATCGATATACCGAAGTGATTTGCCTTATTTCCACGATGTCAATGTTCTCTCGACAGCGTTTCGGTCGTTGCAGACGCGCGGAGCTGACTACCGCTCAGGGTTTGAAGACGTTTTCGTAGGGGTCTTCGGGTGGAGATTTTTCGGATTGAAAGCCTATGGTCGGGAGGTCATAGGCTCCGGTGGAGTGCGGTCTACGGAGTGGATTGTAGAGTGTAAACCGCGGGCGTAAGCCTGTAGAATATGCGGCACGTATCCGGATGGAAGCAATAACCCGTCAGGGTTACCTTTTTGATAGCACGGGGTAGAGGGCCCAACGGGTCCGGCCACCCCGTGAAAAGTATTACTCCCACACTTATGTGTCTTGGGATTGCGTCTTAGTGGCAATCCCAAGACACATAAAACTATATATGGCGATATTCCACGGGGTGGCCGGGTCTATCGACCCTCTACCCCGTGCTATCAGAAAGTCAACCCTCGCGGGTTGTTTCCGGCTTGATCGTCATGCTGTTAGTTGCATGGTCTTAAGGTAGCGGCGGAGCCGCGATGTTCCTCTCAACCCCATACGGAGCGCGAAAGCTGGGGCTGTATAAATTCAGTCACTCCGTGACTGTCCGGGTTGCATATTTTAGCAAGGGCAAGAAAAGCCCGTGCTTCATGTTAGTATTACGTTATTTGAGGGTGAATTTCAGGGCCTTGAGGTTGCGGCTGTCGGGGCCGGCCATTACGTGGAATTCTCCGTGTTCTACGATATAGTCAAGGTTGGAGTCGTAATATTTGAGGTCGTCAAGAGTGATGTTGAAGTTTACTTTGCGGCTCTCTCCGGGTTTCAGGGTGATTCGCTCGAAATATTTGAGCTGCTTGACGGGAAGTGAAATGCTTGCTTCAAGGTCACGGATATAGAACTGCACTACTTCGTCGGCCTCGCGGTCACCGGTATTTGTCACGGTTACTGTGGCCGTCAACGTGCCGTCC
>JAAVGQ010000008.1 GCA_014800105.1 Bacteroidales bacterium
AATTGGAGGGAGGAAACATTCCTTCCGGAATGTCAACTATCTCATAATCCAATGATTCAGGGTCTACTTTAACGATACAGTTCAGAAAAGTCCCGGTTCCCTGAAGATTCTTGGCTACTGAAAGCCAAAGATTACCATCTTTTGACTTAACGACAGAACCGATACCGGCACCATCCTGCACAATATCCATGGAAATAACTTCTACAACCTTATCCTTGTCAGGGTCCACCACAAGCAGTCCATATTGCTGATGTGCCACAAAGATTTTTCCGGCAGACGAAACCATCATACCAGACTGTCCATGGTAGAGCGAACCGGTTGGATCAGTATTGGGTCGGTCGTTGTTGCCACCTGCATTCGGGTTGGCTGAGCCTTCAACTTGTCCAGTTACAGTATAGTTGTCAAGATCAAAAATCCAAACGCCGTTACTTGAAGAGATATAGCCTTTATGCTCGTTAACCCCGACGAAACCTCGTCCGTCGCATTGCGCACCGGATGGGTCAATCAGACTTTGCTGATGAAGCACTTTCATTGTTTTTGCATCAGCAACGGTGATACGACCGCCGGTAATGGAGGCTCCGGGATCCTTATCTTGTTTTGCTATAAGATATAGTTTCCCATGCCATAATGCTCCATATTGATTAGTGCAACCTAACTCAACTCCGGGATTTTCAGATTGGATAATCCGATATTTCCAGAAATTCCCATCGGGATCATCCGGAAGCAAGTAGTTGACTGTTGAGTTCTGATGTCCATACCAGTCTTCGTTCACCCATATAATTCCGTGGGTATAATCCGCCTCCTGAGCGGCAATGACCGAGGTCATTGCCGACAGGATAGCAGATAAAAGGATTGTTTTCAGTTTAATCATTTAATGATAACTTTTGAACTGAAATTAGAATCAGCTTTCAGGATGTAGATACCTTTGTGCCCTCCGAAATCGAACACATATCGTTCGGAATCTACAACGAAAGAGTTAACCAAGCGTCCGGCAATATCATAAATAGAGATTTTATCACCGACAAAGCCATCTATGTAAATTCGCTGTCCGTCACATGATACAGATTTGGCTGAATTAGCTATATTATCAATTCCCGCCGATTCGGATTCTATATTAACAGCTACTGTTTTGCTGACAGAACGACCATTGGACTCGGCACAGAGTGTGAAATATTCTGTTCCGGCTGATTTGGGCGTAATCACAAGTTGCTTGTCATTCAGAACTACCTCAGCATGCTTTTCCTGCAAGTCCTCATCTGACATTGAAGAAGGAGCATCGAGTAAGGAAATCTTGATATTTGAGTCAATATTGTCTTTGTCGGAAATCAACTCAGTCAGATCAATCACCTTTTCGCCGTCAGAAACTTTAGCCGTGACCTCATCGAGAACAATTTCAGCATCATACTTGTCGGGGAAGATGGCAAATGACTGGAACCAGTAGTAAGGACGAAGAGCAATTGTCTTATTAATTTCACCGGTAGCAGGGTTGACGAAGTGAGTCCAGTTATAACGATAGTGACCCGATGCAGAATCTTCAGTGGTCATAACAATAAGTTCTCCTGAACGATCATCATAGCGTAAAGTGCCATAAGTCTTTTGCTTAACGCGAGAGTTTGAACCGGTAAGATTTGCAGCTTCCATATCAAACACAAGTTTGATATCACTTGCGGGCGTACCGACTTCCCACTGATAATACTTATCCTTGGATGAGCCGCCAGCGATGCCACCGCCAACGGAGAACCAGATACAGTTGGTGGTATGGCTACCCACGAAAGGTGTGTTGCGCCATGCGCCCCATGAGCAGGTGGGATAAGCCATTCCCTCGGGAAGAATGATGCTCATATCTTCGTCTATCTCAAGAGTCTCGGGATTGATGCAGGTAAACACACCTCTACCTTCTGATGAAGATGCGAGCCATACGTTACCATCGGCAGTCTGGGTGATACCCTGAACTGATACCAGCGGATAATTCTTTACTACGCGGTCTGTCTCAGTATCAATCACAAAAGCACCGGTGGCCTGTTTGATACCGAACACATATTTACCGGCATGAACCATATCGCCTATCTGTCCACCGTACAGATCAGCTCCGGCAGCCCCTTCTTCATCAAAGGCTGTGATTTTACCGGTAATCTTTACCTCATCAATATCAACGACATAGATACCGTTTGAGGTGCCCACGTAAACCTTGCTTGGTGTTGCACCTACTACTGCACGACCATCGGCACTCTTGGTCTCATCGCCAAATACAAGGTCGTCAATAGATCCCTGTCGCTTGAGAGTCTTCGCGTCAGCGACAACCACACGACCACCGCCCGGCAGAGGGTCGCCTCCGTCTGCGGCTTGCTTAGATATAGCTATAAATTTGTCGGCCCATATAGTAGCATACTGAGAAGTACAGCCGAACGACATACCGGGATTTTCACGTTCATATACCTGATACATCATTTCGCCGTCAGCAGTGAGATAATTCAGGCCGCCGTTGGTGTGGCCGAACCATTCCTCATTCAGAAGAATTGTTCCGTCGGTATATCCATTTTCGAGCGGAGTCCTGTCTTGTTCCTCAACTTTTACAGTATATGTTTTTGTAACATTTCCTCCATCGGTAGATGTAAGAGTAAGGGTACACTCTCCGTTACGATGTCCACTGAGTTCATAGAACTGGATACGGGTATTGTTTTCGTCCCAGTAATTTACTTTATACATTGTGGCGATATAATCTTCACGCGAAGTACCATTGCCGGTAAGTTCAACATTATAGTCAGGTATATCTGCATTTGCCGGAACCGGCTTGGCAATTACTCCTAACATCTGCTTGGGATTAAGGACGATGACATCGCCTTCCACTCCGTCAATGACAAAGTCGGTCACTTGATTAGCCAAAGCAGAGGTCACATCAAACGATGCAGAAACTTCAGGATTCCATGTTGAAGAAACCGTGATAGTGGCGGAACCGGCAGTTTTGGTGGTCTTAAAGCCTGATGCCAGAGCGGTGGCCACCTTGGTATCGCTTGATTTGTAGGTCAGACCCGTATAAGTGGCATTTTCAGGTAAAACAGTAAATTTATTCTCGATTGAGGAGTTGAGCGGGGATTCAACAGATGATTTCTCAAACGAAATGCTTTCAATGGGAATGGTAGGAGGAAGCAACGTGAAATGACAGGAGTTGCTGAACGAGTAAGATGCCCCCTTTCCTGTACGTACTCGGACATGGATATACAGTTCTCCAGCATTATCTCCGGCATAGGTCAATTTACCGAATGTAGTCGCCGCAGTGGCGATGGACTTCACAATGTCATTTGAGTTGCTTGTCGTGACGGCGTTATTGTCCTCATTGTTACGATACCATGAATAGTTGATAGCATCATATACCTGTTCTCTCTGCACAAAGACAGGGATATAATTGTCAGCATCCGAGAGGGCAAATGTCATCTCATCAGGAATGACAGCACACGCCTCGCCGGCTTTGGGAAGATAGACGTAGTAATCAGCGCCGGTGTTTTCAGCGCCCGATAGCACCAGACAATCTTCATACTCCGTGAGCGTCCAGTCGCCGGATGCTGAGGTGTCGTCACCTGATGTGTTGAAAGCGCCGTCACCATCTGCATCTATACTGAGGGTATTGCCTTCGACATTGAACGCGGGGTCAGAGGCAAGCAGATTAAGGATGTCAGATGCAGCAGGCAATTCGCCACTGAAATTCAGCTTGAGCACGACATTATCTATTTTGGTGGGATCACCGAACTTCACAAGCAGCGGCATGGAAATATTACCCGTGCCTACTTCTCTAACACATTTCTCGAAGTCTATAGCATTTCCGGTTGCTCGCCCGGGCACATAGTATATCGCTCCTTCGCATGGGGCGATACCCTCACCCATACCACCTACCTGTGCGCTCGCAAACTTAGTGAAACTCCATCCGTCGGCCGCTCCGTCAGCAAGAGTACGTCCTGAGAATCCCGAGCCGGAATACATCCAGTCCTGCGAAGGATTATTAGCGCACCAGTAGCTCCAGTAGCCTTCATACCATGCAGACAGCCACTTTGGCTCGAATCTTGAGGCACCGACTTTTTGTTGAACATCTTCCTTAAGATTCCAACAATCATAGTCGTAGGCCGGATAGCCGTATGTACCATAGTCAAACGGGTGCTGAATGTAGTGGCTGCCGGCAATAGCGGCGTTGATTGATTCCTGAGCAATCGTCGGAGCATCGTCGCCGGGAGCAGACGTCTGTCCCATAAGACTATTGACTTCGTAATAGTCAAAATTGATAAACTCAAAGCTCTTTGCCTTTTCAAAATTGAAAAAGACATTTGGAAGAACCGACTGATTCAGTCCATAGCCAACTCCACAAAGAGTGCTGCCCATACTTCCTGTGTATTGGGTGAGCATAGCTAACCTCGATGAATTGGCACATATCGCCTTCATCATAGTTTCACCGGTGGGAGTCTCGCCATCTTCCCAGCGATAGCCCCAGACGTAAGCGTCATTACCATAGGTATCTCCATTAAACTGGATTACCAGAGCGGCCTTGTTAGGCCCTGATCCGGTCCAATGCCGGATTTTTGAGAAGTCGATTGGATGTGCGGCTGCTGAAATAGCCGATAATCCAAAGACTAATGAGAATAGTTTTGTTCTCATGATTGGTTTATTAAGTTGTTGATAAAAAGGGTTTGTTAAGGATTGGGAATAGAGGGAAGAGAGATATGAAGGTCTTGCGCCCGGCTCAGTTCGGTGGACGTTTCCCCAAGCCAGCCGCAATACTGATTGACCCCGGTATAAACACGGATGAAATCCACTCCGGGGAGTTCCACATGGACACCATCGGCATTTACAGCCCAGGAAATATCAAACGAGTTCAGTTCTTCATATTCATTGGGATGATTGTCTACATAGCCCCACGGGAAACTGTATAGTACGTAGTAACTGCCGTTACCGCTTATATCCTCAGCATTATTGGAGAGCAAAGAGCCGGAAAATGTGATTTCATCGCTATTTATCCATTTGGGGAAATAGTCCTGATTGTGGAATATGTTTTTAGCGATAAAGCCGCTCTTACCGATATTGTCACTCCAACCGATATAATAAATATCGTCGAGGCTGCTGTCTTCATCAGCAACCACTACCCTATTCGGATCGGGACGTCTATAGGTTATGGAATAGCCGTGGCGTGTTTTATCCGAATTGTATTCGCTACCTGCAAGTTCATACCATTCATCGTCGGGCAGTCCGTTACAATTGGTGTCGTAGCTCACCATGACTATTCCCGGCTCGGCCGAACCACCCTTTTTATCCGGTTGAAGCAACTCGTAAAAGCAGTTACCCCATATTCTGAAGTCCTTTTTTCCGGGGATATTTATTACAGTATGATCAAAACCAAACGTGACATAGCCGCCATATCCGCCAAGCGAAATCATAATATCATTGGTTCCCGATATTGATTCCTCCACTTTTTGAAGAATGGATTCGTAGGTGTCTCCCTCTTCGTAACGCGGCATTTCGTTTATGAACTGGCCGGGCGCAGGTTTGTATTCGTATACCTTGGATATATAGGGACTATATTCAATCTCCTCGTGAAGCACGTGAATATCGAATTTAAAGTCGTAAGGCGTGGCAGGGTCAATGATCTTCAATTCCAGAGCGTAATCTCCCTCCTCTGCGGCCAGAAAAATATAATCCTTTTCATGGCTGACGCAGGTACCGTCGACATACCATTCATATTTCTCGCCGGTAAGCGCCGGATGCAGGTCGAGTTTCTGCATTCGAGCAATGTAGTACACGTCGTCGATACCGAGATTCACCATCGGTATCTCATCAGTACATCCGTAAAGAAAAGCAACGGCAATAATGGAGGATACTATTTTCTTCATTTGTTTAGGAATGTTATGTGAGCCGGAATATCCCCGGTACGTACACTCCATTTCTTGTAGCCATCCTGACTGAAACAATAGAGTGTGCCTGATGAAACATAATTCTTAGCGTCTGTCACAAAAATATCGCCGGTTACCGGATGAATAGCTATTCCATAAGGTATGGTAATATCCTTGTCCGTTCCGTCCTTGATGAACCTGTCGGATATTATTTCTTTAGTACGTACATCAATAACTCCATAAGTTATTGTATTTGAAGCTGTATAATTATTCCACTCGGTAGCATAGAAGAACATTTTATCACCATAGAATGCCATATTTGAACATGCCACCGGGATTGTGTCGGTCACGATCATTTGATTGAATCCGGGCTTTTTCTGCATGACATACAGTCTTGACGGGCGATACTGGTAATCCCCACGCGATGTCACCCATAGCTTGTTGTACTTATCCTTTTTGAGTCTGTGCAGATTGATTCCTACAGGTATCTGTTGAACCTGCTTGAAGTCAACCATCTGAATAACTGATACGGTGTTATCGTAATTCGGAGCTCTGTAGCCTCCGGAATTTGCCACATACATGTAATCATCCACTATCTCCATTTCTTCCGGCTGATAGCCTACGGAAACTTTGCGGGTTACGGAAAGTGATAGCGTGTCTACCTCATACACCGCTCCTTTGGGAGCATTTGGATCAATCAGCACCGGCCCGACATAGGAACTGACATACGCTTTACCGCGATGGAATCTGACGTAGCGACAGTTAGGTATGTCAACTTGTCCGAGCCTGATGCCTGAACGTGCATCAAGCACCTCTACTTTATGCGAGCAATTCACAACAACATATAGTTTGCTTCCGTAGATACCTATATCATTACCTACATCACCAAGTTCCTTGATAACATTGGGATTTCTTTCAGCGTAAAAGTTTCGGGAATAAAGACCGGTGTAATAGTCATAAAAGTCAAGAGTGCATTTATTTGACCCCATATTGCCTTCGTTGACAAGATAGAATCCCCGGATTTCGTCACCGGGACGTTCGTCTCCAATGATGTCATACTCCGTTGGCACCACAAGTTCGTCCTCACGACAACTTGTGGCGACCAGCAGGAGTGGCAGAATATATAAGAAAAATTGTTTCATTGTTATATTTCTACAGTTATTGTAAACCTATAATTGCGCTTTGGCATAGGATAATTGAGTATTACATCATAATCCTGACTAAGAAGATTATTGACCTCAATCAGACCGCGCAGGCTAACTCTTCCCAACTTGAAATCCTTACTCACTGAAATATCCGAAGTGTACCAGGGCTGAGTGTAGTTGTACCTGATATTTTCC
>JAAVGQ010000133.1 GCA_014800105.1 Bacteroidales bacterium
AATTGTCTAATTCAACCTTTGAGTACCAAAGGGTTGCCTTTGCAAGAAGGTCTACGTCGGGATTGTCAAGAACCGGTGCCAACTGGAGATTGGTATTTGCGATCTCTTTAAGCTGCGGATAACGGGATTGCAGCTCGCGGGCCAAGAGCTGATACTCTTGATCTTCCCTATCCCAATCCTTGTAGTCAATCAACTTGTATAATGTCTGATACATCGTTATCGCGTCAAGAATCCAACGGCTTTCTTTCGGCATAAAGTCTCTATACAACTGCCTGAAACCAAAGAACCTACCTGTTTTTGCCCATAGTAGTCTGCCCCAGCGGTCAGGATAAGCATCGTCATCAAATGTGAAGTTAAACCACACCTCGCACGGATCGTACCACGCCAAAAGTTCAAAACCCTCCTGCTCATTAAAGGTGACGACTTCCCACGGCACGCGCGAGAATCGGTCATCATAGCGGTCGAAAACTGCCGGAAGATGCTTGCCTTCACCATCCACAAGTCCCCACTTCCCGTCCTCACCCTGATAGAGCGAGTAAGGCGGTTGCGAACCAATTCCACCGCCGTAAGGCATCAAACTATCATCATTCATAATTAAGTAAGAATTCAAAATTTAACGATAGTAATTATTAAGTAAGCGTAACAAATATACAACAAGCGTGGCTCAAATTTTGATACAGGTTCAGCAATTCTTAAAGATAAAGCAGGGGTAAGGCAGCAACAGAATACGAGGTCGCGTATTGAACAAACGCAACCTCGTATTTTTTTCAAGTATTTATTGATTATTATTTCTGCTTGTGATAGCCGCATTTGGGACAGGTACCGGTGACATCGAGTGAAATACCACAAAGTGGACAGCGGTCGATGTCGTGGTGGGCGGTGAAATCCATTGAGGCAGCATTGACTCCGCTGGTAAAAGTAATCTTGGCAATGTTGAGCTTATCCTTCAAAAGGTCATAGACTATCTTTATCATGCCCTCAACGGTCATTGTTTCCTTGGTTACCACAAGACGTGCATCGGGATAGGCCGTGGCAAATTCGGTTTTGAATGCGGGGCCCTTCATAGTGTTCTGGGGATGCCCGTCAAGGATTCCCTGCTTTTCATACACGCCTACGATAGCAGGCAATAACGGGTCGTCTTCACGCAGGATGAGGGCGTGATCGAAGTTCTGAAGCACATTCCACGCCGTTTTTCTAATTTCGTTGCACGGGAAGACCATGTTAACACCTTCATTTACGGTATCTTCCACTTCGATGGTCATAATTCCTGTGTGGCCGTGAAGGTACTGTGCCTCACCCTTGAATCCGTAGAAACGGTGGGCATACTGAAGATCAAATGTTGTAATACTTCTCATGGGGAAAGAGTTTTAAAAATTAGGTAGAATCTTAACAACAGCACCCATGATTTGGTTCAAATCCAGACACACTTTTAAAGTCTATTTGTTCATATTCAAACAATCCGTTACTTTTGTACTTGATATGAATAATCCGTTTGATTACAGGCCCGGGAGGGAGTGCGAGGAGGCTTTTCGCGAGCTTTCGCGACAGATTGACGCGCTCAAGGCAAGCGACCGCCCTGAGGACATCAACTTTTGCCGAGAGATGGAATCGGGCAAGATGCTCGGGGTGCTTATCGCGCTGGATTGCAGCGGAGAGCGTCACACGCTGTATGCCTTTTCAGGGCAACTGGGTCACGGAGGTTTCTATCGCAACGGATTCGTTGAACCAGTGTTTGACTACTTGCAACCTGACGGATATTTCAAGATTCACGAAGCCGAAATCTCCCGCCAAAACGCTGCCATATCGCAATTTGAGAAAGACGAACTGGCTGATATCAGGAGAATGTACGATGAAGCGAAGGAACGTCTTGACCGTGAACTGGCTGATTTCAAGGAGAAATGCAGGCAATCGAAGATATCCCGGGATGCTCGCCGCGAGTCAGGCGAACTTAGCGAAGAGGAAATAGCTGAGATGATTCGCCAAAGCCAATTTGAAAAAGCAGAACTTCACCGTCTTAAGAAGAAATTAGCAGCGCAACTGGAACCCTATACCACTCGCTTGAAAAGAACGGAAGCCCGGCTCGAAGAGCTGAAAGAGAGACGAAAAGCCGACTCAGAAAGCCTACAGGACTGGTTGTTCACGAATTTCAAAGTTCTAAACGCACGCGGTGAGAGCCAAAGCCTACGAGACATCTTTGCTGACACGGTTATGAAAATCCCACCATCAGGCGCGGGAGAGTGTTGCGCGCCAAAGCTGTTGCAGGCAGCTTACCGTCGTGGATGGCACCCTGTGGCGATGGCTGAGTATTGGTATGGCAGGCCTAACGGCGGAGAAGTGCGCAAGCATGGCGAATACTACCCTGCCTGCCGCGGGAAATGTCGGCCGGTTCTCAATTGGATGCTGCAGGGACTTGAGGTAACGCCTCCGCTCGAAAGCACCTTGCACAAAGAGGTTTCACATAATCCCGAAATACTTTTTGAGAATCAATGGTTCTGTGTTGTGGATAAACCCTCCGGGATGCTTTCTACCCCCGGAAAAGGTTCAGATATTTCAGTGCAGCACTGGCTCGAGGAGCATTACGGGGCAGCGCGCATGGTAAAGGTTGCCCACCGACTGGACCAGGATACTTCAGGTTTGTTGATTGCAACATTTGGTAACGAAGCTTTCAAACTGATGCAGTCGCTGTTTGCAACGCGCAAGGTTGCAAAAACCTACGTTGCTGTACTTGAAGGGGATTATACACAATGGAGCCATCCAAGCAAGGGTATAATTGAGCTCCCGTTATCGCCTGACTGGCTTGACCGTCCCCGACAGCGCGTGGACAAGGATAACGGCAAGGATGCCGTGACCGAATATGAGTTCACCGAATGCCGTGACGGCCAAAGCCGCGTCACGTTCCATCCTCTTACCGGGCGCACCCACCAGTTGCGTGTCCACTCGGCCTCACACCTTGGCCTCGGGATGCCCATTGTCGGAGACCCGCTTTACAGCACAAAACGAGACAACCGCGAGCGACTCCACCTTCATGCACAGAAAATTGAGTTCACTTTCCCCCTCAATGGCAAGCAGTATAGCTTTGAGTCGCCGCTTCCATTCTGAGACACCCAAAGACATACCTCAGCGTGGTTGATAACTTTTTTAGTCCGGTTCCTTTGAATGAGTAATTTCGAGGTTTAGTTCTTCGACGGATATGTCCCAAATCCACTTGTAATAGTATCCTATGAATCGAGCTAATGTCTTTATGTCCCAACTCATGAAACTGCGACTGAACTTCAACAAGAAAGAATCTTTGCCTGAAAGTATGTATTGATGAAAGGAATCGATTAAAGGTAACTCGGCATCATACCATGCAAGCGCATTATTTTTTGGACTCCACTCAAGTTTATAAATATCAGCATCATTCTTCTTCAGTAGAGTAACGTTAATTTCGGCTACATCTTCATTTTTACAAGAAATTGTAAGCCGATTGCCGTCAGTCGATAACGACCGAACAGCTTCAACCAGGGACGCCGGTATTTTGAATTCTTTTCTGAATTTTAGGTCACGGAGATTCTGTAAGCTTGAGAGTTTTACCTTAAAACCTTTTTTAAATCTAACCATGTCCTTGTGCAATTGTTTTTTGAGTTCATCCGGAGTGAAGTATCGACTATCTTTCAATGATTTAGGTTTATCATCATAATCGAGAAAACTATCTGCATCAGCACCTGCAATTATTACATCATACCGATTCCCTATGGGTACTTCATGCTTGCTGGTTGTCGTGAAAAATTCAAGTGTTTGCCGAGATACCCATCCCCATACACCATCACGATTGAATTGAAGTGTAGTAATATCGTAAGCCGAATATTCGGGCTCCAGAAATCTATCGAGGTAAGTGTCATACAGCCCGATTTTTCCGTCTTTGCCGAACAATATAGTCCACACTGCGTCATAAGAAATCCAATCCATTTCACATGGAATTATAACCTCAGGCGTTGTGAGACTTAGTTTACCATATTTCCCATTACGAATTACAAAACCGTTCAGATAAATCTTGTCATAACCTTCCTGATCGATGAGTATTCCTGACCCGCTGCGAGGAGTACGATAGAATTTACCATCCTTTTCAACAATGGCATAGCGGTCATCATCAAGTATACAGGTAATACCTTCACATGAATCGAACTTAGCAGGAACGATTACATCACCGAACTGATTTAGCAGACCTTTAAGACCGGTTTCCGGGTCAGTAAACTCGGTATCCTCGTAGACTAAATTACTCAACCTATTATAGATTGCACGACGTCTCTCAGAAGCACGATATTCCTCTTCGTTATCACTGTCTGTTTCCCAACCGACACTATCTAACGTTCGATAATCTTCAACATCTTGAGGAGAAGCCAAGATGGGCGCGTCAAGGGTTATTCCTGCATCAGACAAATTCTGATAAAAGTCATCATCATCAGGGCTCAGAGTATCGATAATTAATTTTATGGGCATGTTGAGTTGAATACACTCTCCCTGGAAGTGATGATTTACCCGCGTAATCTTAAGTTCCTTTTTTAATTCAGCTGGAGTCATACTTATTGACTTTATCATATCTATAGCAAAGATATGATAAAATCCCGATTGATTGTCAAAAATCAGTATTTATCAGTAACACTTTTTTGATGGTTTAGAACTCAATTGCTTTTGTTTTGGGCCTACCCATTGTCGGAGACCCGCTCTACAGCACAAAACGAGACAACCGCGAGCGCCTCCATCTGCACGCCAGCAAGATTGAGTTCACCTTCCCCCTCAATGGCAAGCATTATAGCTTTGAGTCGCCTCTCCCATTCTGAACCACCCGAAGGCCGCACTTGATAGTTGCCGGGTTGCTTGTATTCAGCACGGGCACTCCTTGCCCGTGCACCGTACCACCCGAAGACAAACGGCTACCCTCTTGTTGATGAGGGCCTAAGGGCGGGAGCCCTTAGGCTCCGCTGGAGCGCGGTTACGAGAGGGAGTATCGAGGTTTGTCGTTGGTGCTAATCCATAGAATCTTAGTATAATAACCCGGAACGGGTTGTTTCTGGCTTGATCGTCATGTTATTGCTTGCCTAAAGGCTTCGTCGTTACTTGGGTAACAGGCTCCGAACTAACCGAAGACAAACGGGTGAGGGAGGGAGGACGGCCAGGAGAGGCCGTCGAGAGAGTAGGCGTGGCGATAAGTGAGTGATGTTGTAAGACATCACGAACGCAGCCCGCGGTTCAATAGGCATATAT
>JAAVGQ010000009.1 GCA_014800105.1 Bacteroidales bacterium
CTTCTCGAAGACCCTGAAGTAGAGGCGGTCCTCGTAGCCACTCCTTTACACACTCATCATGGTATCGTGATGGACGCTTTCGACGCAGGAAAGCATGTCTACTGCGAGAAAACCATAGGATACACAATGGAGCAGTGTCATGAAATGTATAATCGCCACCTGTCATCAGGCAAACTTTTCTTTACAGGACAACAACGCCTGTTTGATCCGAGGTATATCAAGGTAATGGAGATGGTTCACAACGGTACATTCGGTAAAATCTCAGCAGTGAATGCCTACTGGAACCGCAACGGCGACTGGCGCAGATCTGTACCTTCTCCCGAACTTGAAAAATTCATTAACTGGCGATTATACAATGAATCATCGCGCGGCTTAATGTCAGAATTAGGTTGCCACCAGCTACAGATAGGAACATGGGCGATAGGTAAACTACCTGACCGCGTAATGGGACACGGCGGTATAACCTTCTGGAAAGACGGCCGTGAAGTTCATGACAACATAAACTGTATCTACAGCTATGATTCGGGCGAATCGCTGACCTATGGCTCCGTAATATCCAATAAATTCTATGGCCTGGAGGAGAAGATTATGGGTAATTTAGGTACTGTGGAGCCTGAAAGTGGAAAATATTACTTTGAAGAGACATCACCGGCGCCGGCATTTCTCCAGATGATCAATTCGTGGGAAAACACTCTCTTTGAGGAGATACCTTTTGCAGGCACCAGCTGGGCACCCGAGTCAGCCAACACTAACAAAGGAGAGTACATTCTGGGCAAACGGCCCAAAACCGACGGGTCATCACTACTTGTTGACGCTTTCGTTGAGGCTGTTATTACCAGTCGTCAACCCAAACGCATTGCCGAGGAAGGATATTATGCAAGCCTCTTGTGCCTGTGGGGACACAAGGCGATCGAAACCGGAGAAATTCTAAATTTCCCCAAGGAATTTAGCATCGACTATGAGCCATACGGCACTAAAGTGTATCAACCCGAGATTATTTCATAAACCGGCCCTGAACAATCATGAAAAATATAGTTTTAACGGCTAAACGCCAGAAACAGGAACTATGGTGGTTTCTAAGCGCATTTATCGTTGCTAACATCTGTAACGGATGGGCAATATATAAATATAATGCTCCGGCATCAGAGATGTTTACGTCAATTTTCTATGTTCTTATATTCACCGTTGTGCTATACGGGCTCAGCGTTGCGATAAGAATTCTCATTTATTATATAACTACGATTTTTTCAAAAAAACCGAATCATAACACATGACTACACGACGTCAATTCCTTAAAACACTGGGAGCCTCAGCTGCCGGACTGGCATTGGGCAACCTGGGCAGGGCATTTGCCTCACCCTTGACATCGGGCGAATGGAGCTCGGTAAAAAACGATAAAGTCAGAATTGCATACATAGGTATTGGAAACCGAGGTGAACAGAATATCGACGAGTTTGCCAAAACCGGCATGGTGGAAGTAACAGCACTATGTGACATTGATATGGGTGCCAACCACACCCAGAAAGTGATGAACATGTATCCAAATGCCAAGCGCTACACTGATTTCAGGGAACTGTTTGAAAAAGGGAGCAACGACTTTGACGCAGTGTGTGCATCAGTTCCTGATCACATGCACTTTCCCATCGCAATGCTGGCCATGAGCAATGGTAAACACATTTATCTTGAAAAACCCATGTGCCGTACCTTCCTTGAGGCTGAACTCATGATGGAGATGGCACGCAAACATCCCGAGATCGTCACTCAGGTGGGCAATCAGGGGCACTCGGAAGGGAACTATTTCCAGTTCAAAGCATGGAAAGATGCCGGAATCATCAGTGACGTGACTGCGATAGCTGCCCACATGAACAACTCCCGCCGCTGGCACAATTACGACGACAAAATGCAGCAAATGCCCGGTGGAGAACCTATGCCTACATCCATGGACTGGGATGCCTGGACTGGACCATGCGCCTACCACGGATATTCTGATCGCTATCATCAGGGAAACTGGCGCTGTTGGTATGACTACGGCATGGGAGCTCTGGGAGACTGGGGTGCCCACCTGCTTGACACAGCACACGAATTCCTAAATCTGGGCCTGCCTTACGAAATCAATATGAAATATGCCAAGGGGCATAACAATTATTTCTTTCCCTACTCTTCCACCATTCTCTTCAGGTTTGCAGCACGTGACGGCATGCCACCATGCGATGTGACCTGGTATGACGGTCTGGATAATCAGCCGCCACTTCCTGCCGGCTACGGTGACTCGGAATATAATCCCGATGTACCGGCAACCAATCAGGGTAATACTCCGGTTGCCAACCTGAATCCCGGTAAAATAATATACGGACGTGACCTCACCTTCAAAGGCGGTAGCCATGGAAGCACTCTAAAGATTATTCCTTCGGCCAATTCAGCTGATATTGTCAATAAGCTGCCTGAAGTGCCCAAGAGCCCGTCAAATCACTACGTCAACTTCCTGCGGGCCTGCAAGGGTGAGGAGAAGACGCGCTCACCGTTTGAGATCAATGGAGTGCTGAGCCAGGTGTTCTGCCTGGGTGTAATTGCCCAGAGGCTGAATGACCGCCTGTTCTTCGATACACGCACCAAGCAGTTCACCAACAATGCGTTTGCCAATGCAATGCTTTCAGGCATGCCTCCGCGCAAAGGCTGGGAGGATTTCTATAAACTCTCTTAGAGTGTGTTTGGGGCTTATTAAATGTGAAAACTTATTTGACATAAAAAAACATATCTGATGAAAAAGACTCTATTCGTTTTAATCGCGACTATTCTTGCATTTGGCAGCAACGCTAATGCCGAAGACAATACCCTCACCCACAAGGAAAAGAAAGACGGCTGGGTGCTTCTTTTCAACGGCAAGGACACCAAAGGCTGGCGTGGTGCCAAACTTAAGGATTTCCCTGAAAAGGGATGGGTCGTCGAGGATGGCATGCTGAAGGTGCTTCCGGGGAACGGTGGTGAATCGACCAACGGAGGCGATATCGTAACCAGAGAGTCCTATAAAGACTTTATCTTATCTGTTGACTTTAAGATTACAGAAGGGGCAAACAGCGGAATAAAATATTTTGTTGATCCTGAGCTCAACAAGGGTGAGGGGTCGGCCATAGGATGCGAATTCCAGATTCTCGATGACCTGCGCCACCCCGACGCTAAGCTGGGAGTCAAAGGAAACCGTAAACTGGGATCTCTGTATGACCTGATCCCCGCTCCCGAAGACAAACCCTTCAACATCGACGATTTCAATACAGCCGTGATCATTGTGAGAGGTAATCATGTTGAGCACTGGCTCAACGGAGTAAAACTGTTGGAATATACCCGTAACAATGGAATGTGGAACGCGCTTGTGGCTTACAGCAAGTACCGTGACTGGCCCAACTTCGGAAATCTCGAAGAAGGTAATATCCTACTTCAGGATCATGGTGACGAGGTTTGGTTCAAGAACATTAAAATAAAGGAACTTAAATAACACCGGTGATTAAAGAAATCCCCCGTATCGTAAGGCAACTCCCCGACGGCGCGACAGCCATGTATGCGTGGTTCCAAGCTATGCATACCCGCGTGGATATCTTACTTAGGCATACAGGACCCGCTGCTTGTGATCTCATGCAGCGGGCTATTGATGAAATGCGGGAGGTAATCGCGTCACTCGAGCAGGCTGGTAACTGTTTCTCGCCGGGGAGCGAGCTTTTTCGTCTCAATCACCTTAATGTGGGCGAGCGCATGGAACTATCTCCGGCTCTCTTTGATATTCTGTCAGAATGCATCAGGTATCAGCGGCTGACCGAGGGACTTTTTGACGTCAGCGTAGACGCCGCGTGCCATCGCGGCGGAATGCTACCGTATCTTGACCTTCGAGATGACCACACTGCCTCCAGATTGATAGCGGATATCACTCTCAATCTTTCAGGCTTTCTCAAAGGCTATGCTCTCGACAGGATGAGAGAGGTAGTGAAACAACATGGAATTCACGACGCCCTGCTCAACATGGGGAACAGTTCCATCATGTCATTAGGTGACGTACCTTTCCACTTGAAAAACGGCTGTCTTACTACATCAGGAAACACAACGGGTCACCCAAGCCACATCATTAATCCTCGTTCCGGTCAATATGTACAGGGAGAGCGGAGTGTAACGGTGGTGACTGATGACGGTACCGACGGCGAGGTAGCCTCAACCGTTATGTTCATTTGCCAGCCGGAGGAAAAAGAGCGACTGATGTCGGTTTTAAACGTAAGGAGTTTTACAGAAAACTTGCCGGAAAAGCTATAGATTTCACTCCATTTTTGTAACTTCGTGAACCGAAGAGGGTGCCACGCAGGCATCTCACCATAAACACTATCAGTCATTATGTTTAAGCTTAATATCTCAGCCTTGGGGGTGTGTGCTGTTCTGTTCACAACCTCCCCCCGTGTTCACGGTGAACATATCGTGATTATGCACACTAACGATACTCACAGCCAGATTGACCCGGCGGCCGACGGCAAGGGGGGCGTTGCCCGCCGCAAGGTGCTCATTGACAGCATTCGTGCTGCCGAGCCTCACACGTTGCTGATTGATGCGGGCGATGCTGTGCAGGGTTCCAACTATTTCACGCTCTACGGTGGCGAGGTCGAGGCGCTGATGCTTAATGAGCTTGGCTACGAATATGCCATTCTGGGCAACCACGAGTTTGATAACGGCATGGAGAGCCTGGGCAAGTACATTTCAAGCGTCAACGCTCCTTACATTGCTACCAACTATATCGTTACCGGCACTCCGCTCGAGGGGAAACTGACGCGTTACAGGATTGTACCTATTGCCGGTAAGCGCATAGGGCTCATAGGCATCAACATTGACCCCAAGGGCATGATTGCTGACGAAAAGAGCGTGGGGGTTGTCTATCAGGACCCGTTCAAGGCCGCTAACGCCACGGCATGGCACCTCAAGAACAACGAGGGGGTCGATTACGTGGTAGCTATCACTCACATTGGCTATGAGGTCAATCCACTTCCTGACGATATCAAACTGGTCGAGAACTCGGAGGATATTGACATCATCATAGGGGGTCACAGCCACACTGTCGTGGAGCCGGGTTCAGAGAAATCACATCGCAGGAATGCTGCGGGCAAGGATGTTCTCATTGCCCAGACGGGTAGCACCGGTGCTAACCTGGGGGTGATAACCATTGACACTGACAACAATACTTTCTCATCACAGCTCATCCCGGTTGACAGCCGCCTTGACGGCCGTGTTGATGATAGTATTCTCGCTAAGCTCGAGCCTTACCGCCACGGGGTTGACTCGCTGAAGAGTATCGTGGTGGGAAAATCACGCATCGAGGCTCCTCGCGGTGACGAGCGTATTCTCAACTTCGTTACTGATTTTATTGAATGGGAGGGTAAGAGACTCAACGGCAATAAGGCTGTTGACCTGGGCATTGCCAACCGTGGCGGCATACGCACGCCGATGAATAGCGGCCCCATCACGCGCGGCGGCATCATGGAGATGCTCCCGTTTGACAATCGAGTGGTAGTTCTTGAACTCACCGGGCAGCAACTGCTTGACGTTTTTGATACCAACGTTAAGGCTCCCCGCGTGGGATTTAGCCGCCCGGTTGCGGTTGTGGTTGAAAACGGTCATGTCACCCGTGCTACCCTCAACGGCGTTGCTGTTGACCCTGAGAAGACTTACGTTGTTTCAACTGTCGATTACCTTGCCAACGGTGGTGACTACATGACTCCGCTCACCCTGGGTAAGGTACTGAACTCGAGCGACCGCATCATGAACCTTGACGTCATTGATTACATAGGCTCGCTGAAGGGCAAGACGGTTAAGGAGAACAAGACGCGCCGATTCTCGGCTGCCGACAATTAATCGATACTTTAACTCGCGTTTAGTAACCTGACAATTATGACCTATCTATATAAGAAGCTTTTCATCGCGATTGCAGTGCTGGCTGCCTGTGTGTTCGTTCACGAACGGGTGCCCGCCCAGACGTTGCTCGAGCGTTCACAATCTCCCGAGTGTGATGAGTGGGTTGACTCGGTTTTCAGTACTCTCACTCCCCGCCAGCGTATCGCCCAGCTGTTCTGTCCCGTTGTTGACCCTACGAAGGGGGAAACCTCAAGCGCTGTAATCAGGCGCTATGCCGGTGACCTCGGTTTCGGCGGGTTGCTGTTCAGGCGCGGTTCAGTCAGCGATTATGCGTCTATGATTAACCTCGCCCAGTCTCGTGCCAAAGTGCCGGTGATGATTACGCTCGACGGCGAGTGGGGCCTGGCAATGCGTGTGGGCAACACTCCCAAGTTTCCCTACAACATGGCTCTGGGTGCCATAAGCGACATGCGCCTGCTTGAGGAGTTTGGTGCTGAGGTTGCGCGCGAGTGCAAGGAGATGGGCATTCAGGTTAACTTTGCCCCGGTGGCTGACGTCAATATCAATCCGGCCAACCCGGTGATAGGATTCCGCTCGTTCGGCGAAGATCCTGAGCGTGTGGCTGCTGCGGTGGTTGCCTACAGCCGCGGTATGGACCGTAACGGCGTGCTCACTACGGCCAAGCATTTCCCCGGTCACGGCGACACGTCGACTGACTCTCACAAGACTCTCCCCGTGGTTGATCATGATGTTCACGAACTCCGCGCGGGTGACCTTGTCCCGTTTGAACGCTACATCAATGCCGGCATGCCGGGCATCATGGTGGGTCACCTCTCAGTTCCCGCCCTCGACGCTACAGGGACTGCCGCCTCAATGTCTCATGCTATTTCAACTGACCTGCTCCAGGACAAGATGGGTTTCAACGGCCTGATATTCACTGATGCCCTCGAGATGAAGGGTGCCAATAACACGGGGTTGAACAATTGCGTGGCGGCTTTCAAGGCTGGCGCTGACATGCTGCTGAGCTCAGCCAACCCTCCCGTTGACCTCCAGGCTATGGAGAAAGCTATTGAGGACGGGACTATCTCGATGGATGATGTTAACCGCCGTTGCCGCAAGGTGCTGGCCCTCAAATGGGCTGCCGGTCTTGACCGCAAGCCTGCCAAGGTTGATATAAACGGTATCGACAGCCGTCTTAACTCGCATGATGCCAAGGGGCTCATAGAGCGGCTCATAGCTGCCTCAGTCACCGTTACAGGTAATCAGGGTAACATCCTCCCTGCCAAGCCGGGCAAGAAGATTGCCGTGGTGAGCCTCGGCGCGCCTGAGGGTAACAGCCTTGCCACCACGATGAAGCGTCACGCTGATGTTGACGTGTTCCCTGCCGGTGAGGGCACTGCCATTCCCGCCAGCACCCTGAGCAAGCTTAAGGAATATGACATGGTGGTAGTGGGCGTGTTCAAGAATGATGCCGCTTACGTGTCAAAGCTTGAATCGCTGGCCGGCTGTCCCGGTTTCACCCCCGTCCTGTTCATGAACCCCTACAAGGCGATGAAGTTCAAGGGCTCTCTTGCCAGGGCTGCCGCCATGGTGATGATGTATGATGACAGCGAGACTGCCCGCCACGCTGCTGCCGACGCTATCTTTGCCGGGAATGCAGTTTCAGGCCGCTTGCCGGTATCGATGCCGGGGGTTGCCGCTGCCGGGGAGGGTGTCTCCTACCCCGCTACCCGCCTGAGCTTCTCGATGCCTCACACCGTGGGTATCCATGACTGGCTGGAGGATTCAATTGATGCTATCGTCAAGCCCGCCATACGCCAGGGTGCGTTCCCCGGGATGCAGGTCATGATAATCAAGGACGGCAAGGTGGTGGCTGACAAGTGCTATGGAAAGCTCAGTAACCAGCCCGCTGCCGGGGATGTTACTCCGCAGTCACTCTACGACCTGGCTTCAGTGAGCAAGGCCACGGGCACGCTGCCGGGTGTCATGCTGGCACGCGACAAGGGATTGCTTGATATCGATGCTCCCATCAGCAACTATATTAACGAATTGAACGGCACTGACAAGGCTGACCTCACAGGCCGCCAGTTGCTGTTTCACGAGAGCGGAATGCCCGCTGCGCTCAACATGTATTCAGTAATGATTGACCCTGACAGCTATACGGGGGCGCTGACGCGCAGGAAGGCTGTCGCCCCTCACACTATCAAGATTTCACGCGGGGTATATGGTCACAACGGTGCCCGCCTGCGCCGCGATATTACCTCAGGCACGCGCTCTGAGGATAAACCGGTCGAGATGGCGCGGGGCATATGGGTGGGTCAAAGCGCTATGGATACTATAATGCACCGCATCTATGACGCTGACCTGCGCTCGAAGACAATGCGCTACAGCTGCCTCAACTTCTGCCTGCTGATGGATATCGAGCAGCGTCTCACGGGGGTGCCTCATGACCGCTATGTGGGCGAGAATATCTTTGACCGCATTGGAGCCTACACTACCGGCTATCGACCGCTGGAGAGGTTCAGCGCTGATAATATCGCTGCTACCGAGAATGATACTTTCCTGAGGAAGCAGACCCTCCGCGGCCACGTGCATGACGAGCTTGCGGCCTTCTCAGGCGGCGTTCAGGGCAATGCGGGGCTGTTCAGCTCGGCCACTGACCTTGCCAAGGTGTGCATGATGTACCGCAACGGGGGCACATATGGCGGGGAGCGTGTCCTGTCCGAGAAGGTGGTGCGGGAATTCACTGACACCCAGTCACCCACTTGCCGCCGCGGCCTCGGTTTTGACCGTCCTGACGTGACGAATCCTGACAAGTCGCCGGTGCCTGAGGAGGTTCCCGGGGCTGCTTACGGCCACACGGGGTTCACGGGCACGTGCTTCTGGGTTGACCCCGTCAATGACCTCATCTACGTGTTCCTGAGCAATCGCGTCAACCCGTCCCGTGACAATGGCGCGTGGAATCGCAACAAGGCTCGCTCGCGCATTCATTCACTCATGTACAAAGCTCTGATTTAATCCTTTTTAATGCCATGCTTGACACTCTCACTGCACTTGATGACCGCGTAATGGTCGCCCTCAACAGTCACTTCACCGAGTGGACTGACGCTTTCATGTGGTATTTCTCAGGCAAGCTCACGTGGGTGGGTTTCTACCTGTGCCTGCTGTGGGCCATAAAGTTGCGCTACGGCTGGAGGCGCTCGCTGGGCATCCTCGTGGTTATTGCGCTCGTTATCACGCTCTGTGACCAGGCTTGCGGCCACTGGGTGCGTGATGCTGTCGCACGCCTCAGGCCCAGTAATCCCGCTAACCCCATTAGCCCGCTGATTCACACCGTCAACGGCTATCGTGCGGGCGCCTACGGGTTTCCCTCGTGTCACGCCGCCAACTCATTCGGGCTGGCTGTATTCGTCTCTTTGCTCTTCAAGTATCGCCCGGTGACGCTGCTGATGTTTGCATGGGCTGTGGTGACGGCCTATTCCCGCATCGTGCTGGGTGTACACTATCCCGGCGACCTGATGGTGGGTGCCTGTGCGGGCTCGATTATCGCCGCGGTGGTCTATTTTATAGCCAAGAAGGTATATTACCACTATCGCGAGAATTGCGCTCCCTGGGCTTCACGCGGGCATGACTGCTCGCGGGCCGAATCGTTGCGCTGGATTTGCGGCGGATTGCTCCTCACCGTTGTGGGCATCGTATTGATGGCCACTGTCACCGTGTCGATGAGCTGACTACAGGAACCATCGCTTTATGACGGGGCGAGCCATGCAGGCGGCGAGGATAGCCCCGAGGGTGTCGGCTACGAAGTCCCACACGTCAGCTGACCGTCCTGCTCCCATCCAACCCTGCAGCAGCTCGATGACTCCACCGGCAAGGGAGCCAATGATTGCATAAATCACCAAGCTTTTAGCACCCAATGCCTTAATGCCATTCTTAAGGGCCCGGTCGAGCGCAATGGCACCCGTGAGGGCTCCGAACATTATGGCATGTACCACCTGATCAGCTCCCGGGAAAAGCTCCATGTCATTGTCGGGGAGCGGATGTGGCACCAATGTGAGATAGGCGATAACAGCCACGATGATGACCGTGAAGGTATAGGGGGGCAACTTGTGGAGCAATTGTTTCATATTTAAGGGGGGACAAGGATAGTTGACGGGGGAGAAGTGTTCGTTCACAATCTCCGTGTACATTATAACGTTCATAAACTCAAAAGTAATGTGTCATTAAGCAAATTTTAATTAACTTTGCATTGACTAACCACCACCGGCCCTGATGAAGAAAATACTCTATACGCTCTTACTGTCACTCAGTGTCGCGCTCACGGCTGCCCCCGGGGCTCATGCCGAGCTGCTGTCACTCGACACCATCGCATCATGGGGAAAATTCCCGAAATTCTGTATCGATACTTACCGCTGGGGTGATAAATTCTTCAACTCTTATGACTCGACCTATGTCGTGGGCACCGGCAAGCGCTTCAACATCAAGCTGCGCACTGACAGCTGGTCAGATGTCTTCAACTTCTACTTTGACGAGGAACCTTACACCCGCATGAACATGATGTCGACCCCGACTACGAGCGCCGGCTTCTGGCTCACGTACATGGCCGTGTCAGTGGGTTATGACATGAACGTGGGAAAATACTTCGGTGGCGGCGAGGCGCGGCGACGGTGGTCGTTCCAGTTCAACTGCAGCCTCTTTGCCGCTGACGCTTACTTCTCAAACAACGACGTTGCCACCAACATACACAGCGTGGGGCCACGCGGGGCCATAGAGAAAACTGACATTCCTTTTGACGGCATCCACAACGAGTCATGGGGTCTCGACCTCTACTACTTTTTCAACCACAAGCACTACTCCCAGGCGGCCGCCTTTGCCTTCAGCAAGGTGCAGGTCAAGAGTTCCGGTTCATTCTATGCCGGGCTGTCATTCTGGGGGCTGGACTACGACTTCAACTTCAACCTCCTCCCTGAGGATATAAAGACGCAGCTGCCACTGGAGAAATACGACTACTACTATCGCACGCGAAGCACCAACTATGCCCTGCGCCTGGGCTACGGCTACAACTGGGTGTTCCATAAAGGCTGGACGCTGGCCGTGAGCGAATCGCCCATCATAGGCTTGCGTCGCGGATGGCTCCTTGACCTTGAGAGCAAGAAATCAAGCCTCTCATTATACAACCGCTTCAAGGCATCGATAGTCTACAACAGGGGGAAATGGTTTGCCGGAGCAATCTTCCGCATGGAGAACGCCCTCTTCTACGACAAGTCTCACACGATGCTCGGCTCCACCGTGAGTTTCGAGACCTCCCTGGGCTACCGCTTCAACCTCTGGTAACCACGCGCCCCCCTTCCCCCTCCTTGCGCGTGTTCGTTCACGACCTCCCCGCGGGGGAGCGTGAACGGTGTTCACGGGGAGAGGGCACGGGGATTGTGAACGAACAGTACATCAACAGCTCTGCGTTACCTTGTGAACTACACCCACTGACAATCCCATGCTGGAGGCAATCTGCCTGATTGACTTGCCTTCCTGACGCTGAGCCACTATCTCCTGGCGCTGCTCATCAGTGAGACGGCTGTTGGGTCCCGAAGAAGTCTTCAGATGCTCTCGCTCCTGGCAAGGATGCAGATGCTGGAAGTGCAGGAAACCTTCATTCTTTACAATGCGGGATGTAAGCACATTGCTATCGCCCATGGTGATAGGGCACACTCGCGACTTAAGTTGCTTGATGTAGCGCACGTCGTCACCCTGCGTGCTGCGCCCAATGGCAAAGACGCTGTCAAAGAAGTTGAACAGACGCTTGGAGCCGGCAAGGTCATTCTGCGTGATAGGAGTATTGTTCTCACGCTTGGGAGTGTGGGCAAGAATCAGTATCGAAAGGTCCCAAGCTTTCTTGTACTCTATCATCTTAACCATGAAATCATGTGCGGCAAGACCGTTTTCACTGTCAGCACACATAAAAGTGAGGTTATCGATGATGATAATGTCAGCACCGGCACGGTCAGCTGCTGATATCATATTGTCGACAAAGTCAGTAGCCTTTACGCTTTGTACAATGCTGGTATTGTCGATTTCGCAACGCAGGAAATTCTCGTGAAACGGGTAAATGTCACCCTTCTCAGTACTATAGCGCAGCTGGAACTGCTTGGCGCTCTGCTCAAAGTCAAAATAGATTACGCGCTTACCTTTACGGGCAATGTGGTCAGCAATCTGCACGGCATATATACTCTTGCCAGCATTGGAATCAGAGAACAGGCAAGCAGCCTCCCCTTCATGCCACAGGTTCTGCCACAATGGCTCGGGGTTAGCAATGACCGCAGCCTGCTTGCACCAGGCACGAGCGCTATCAACACGGAGGCAATCCTCATTAAACGTACTCATTGGTTCGATAATCATAGTAGATCAAGTTTTTAGAATGATTAATAATTAAGAATGTATGTAACACCTCGGTCAAGAGGTTTAGATATACTCCTCCCCCTTCCACTCCTTCCTATATATTATATATAGTGGAGAGCGGATTATCGAAAGGTTGCTTGCAAGCGAGATTGAAAGCCGGTTGAGGAATCAGGGGATAGAGTGTCGTTATGACCTCATCGGCGATACAAAGATACGACCACCGCTGAGGCAGCCGTATGCAAAAAACATACTATGCCCGGGGAAAACTCACCCTGAGATGTACTGTTCGTTCACAATCCCCGTGCCCTTTCCCCGTGAACACCGTTCACGCACCCCCGCGGGGAGGGCGTGAACGAACACCCCGCTGCTACCGGCACGGTCGTTATCGAAATTATTTGTATATTTGTGGTTACAATAATTATTACCGACTCATGAAACCACTCATTCTCATAAGCAACGATGACGGGGTTATGGCTCCCGGC
>JAAVGQ010000134.1 GCA_014800105.1 Bacteroidales bacterium
ACTATTGAAAATCAATGAGTTACGGGATTAATCTGTGCCCAGAACAGGACTCGAACCTGCACGCCTCGCAGCACTCGCACCTGAAACGAGCGCGTCTACCATTCCGCCACCTGGGCTTTTGTGTCTACAAAGGTAATAGCTTTGGCGGGGTTTTCCAAATTTTTCCTTTGTTTTATTTTCGGAGTGCTGTGTTTTTATCCGTATTATGAAAGAATATAAAGGTTTTAAAAGCGGTGATTGTTACCTGATGTGTTCGGTCAGAAGTCGGTGAAGGCAAGGGGGAGGGTTGAGGTGACGGAGGGGAGGATGTAGACCTTGTCACGCGCGGCGAGGAGGACGCGCACGTTGTGTTGGGCAAGCGTTTCGTATTCAAGCAGGGCTTGACGGCACGCTCCGCATGGTGCTGTCGGGTCGGTGGTGAATTCGCCGTCAGTGCCACGGGCGGCTATTGCTATGGCCTCGAATTTGGCTTCAGGATAGCGTGCGCCGGCATAGAAGCATGCTGAGCGTTCGGCGCATGTGCCTGACGGGTAGGCGACGTTTTCCTGGTTGCTGCCTTCGATAATTTCGCCGTTGTTGAGCAGTATTGCCGCGCCCACTGAGAAGTGGCTGTAGGGGGCATAGGAGCGATATGTTGCCTGGCGTGCCTTTTCAACGAGTATGCGGTCGGTTTCGGAGAGCTCGTCGTATTTATAGACCTGTATTTCGAGGTTGATGTTGATTGTTTCCATGATGACAAATTTTAAAATTTAGAATGGATAGCCTACTGAGAAGTGGAATGTTGCATCGCGACCCCAGTGGGGGTGTATGAGTGGCCAGGGCTCCTGATTGGCGGCGGGATTGTGGGCTTTGAGGCCGAGGTCGAGTCGCAGGAGGAAGTATGTGAAGTCAAGGCGGATGCCGGCGCCGTAGGCGAGCGCTATTTCTTTGTAGAAGTTGTTGAATTTAAATAGTCCGCCCGGTTGCGTTTCGTAGTTACGGATTGTCCAAATGTTGCCGGCATCGATGAAGAGTGCGCCTTCGAGCACCCAGAAGAGTTTCGAGCGGTATTCCATGCTCATGAACAGGGATATGTCGCCACACTGGTTGATGAAGTCCATAACGGAGTTGCGCGAATCGTATCGGCCTGGACCGAGGGTGCGCACGCCCCAGCCTCGCACGCCGTTGGCGCCTCCGGCATAGAAGCGCTTTTCAAACGGAACCATTGATGAGTTGCCGTAGGGGAAGGCTATGCCGGCATCCGCGTGCAGTGAGATGCTGTTGCGGCTGTTCATGAAGTGGTTGTAAGTGTAACCGGCTGTTCCCTTGAGATACTGGGCGTATTGGATTCCGAAGACCTTGTAGGCGTCGTCATGTTTACGCATATCGGTCATTTTGGAGATGAGGTAAAGAAGATTACCGGCCATTTCAGCTCCCAGGCGCAGCGTGTATATGTCCTTGGGGCGCTGGGTGGAGCGCATGGTGGTACTGAAGCCACCGGCACGGTTGGTGCGGTAATAAGAATAGCCCATGCGCATGATGAAGTGATCCTCGTAGCTATAGCGGAGGAGGGGATTGGTGGGCGCGATGGTGTTGATGAAATCAATAGTGCTCTTGGGAAGGTACACGAAGTTGATGTCGAGGAGGTCAAACGTGCGTCGGCGTGTAGCGGCGCGATTGTTCCACTTGTATTTGATGCCTGCACCGGCAATGATGCGGGTGTATTCGGGACGTTCCTGGTGGTTGAATGATAGGTTGAATTCGGTTGAAGCTTTGATGCGCTGGCGGTAGCGGCGTTTGAGTATCGGCGCTTCAAACTTGGGGAAGGTGATGCCAACTTCGGCTCCCACCTCGGTGTATCGGTCGTTGATAAGGCCGTCGAGGTTGCCTGAGAGGCTTTCATAGGAGCCGCGCACTTTAACGGTCAGCAGCTCGGAATGCTTTGCAAGGTTGCGGTGCTGATAGGTGACACCGGCACCGACGCCAAGATCTCCCTCTGAGTTGGTGCCTTCGAGTTCAAGCATGATGCTCTGAGTCTTCGTGCGCGAAATCATTACGGTTGCATCGAGCAGTTCGCAGCCGTCACGTTCTTCGTCGAGGGGTTTGAATGTGATATTTACGTATTTCAGAATGCCGAGCTGGGCCATTGCCTCGTATGTGCGGTCAACAGCGCGTGAAGAGTAGTAATCACCGACATTTAGGTAGCATTTCTCGTCAATAATAGATGGCTTCAGGTAACGGTCGGGACCGTAGATGAGGTAGTAGCCGTGAGAATATATCGTGTCAAGCGGGGTGCCGGGAGCTGCATCGGCCGCAGTGTTTATGAACACCTTGTTGATGATGTATCGCTTGTGGGGCACGGAATCATTGCCTGCTATGGGCGCCCTGAGTACCATTTCGAGGTCGACCTGCCGGGAAGTGGCTGAGGTATCAGCGATGAAAGTAATGTACTCGCTCGCAAACGTGTAGTAGCCGTTATTCCTCAGTAGCGAGGTGAGGCGCGTGCGTTCGGTATTGAGGTTATTGCGATCAAACAGAGTCCCAGGTCTCAACGTAATGGATGAGGAGTCACTGAAAATAATGCGGTTGAGCGCGGTGTCATTGACCGTGTACTTTATGTTACGGAGAGTCTGCGGTGCACCGGGCGTAATCTTATAGTTGACTGACATTTTGCGCTTGTCGGTATTCTTTACCGTGTCAATTTCAATAAGGGCGCGGTCGTAACCTTTATTAATCATTGCCTGCCTGAGCTGGCGTGCTGACTGCTCGGTGAGCTGCGGGGCATAGATGACAGGCTCCTCGCCAAGGCGCCGTACCCACTTGTTGTACCATTTCGTTGAGTCCTGACCGCTCATGTTGTAAACGCCCAGCTGAAGCTTTGCAAATCCGAGGACTTTGTGATTGGGCACCTGGCGCAGATAGTTGTGAAGCGAGTTGGCTTTGACATCTGGGGTTTCTTCACTGATAGTTACCGTTGCCTTGTCCAGCAGATACTTATCAGCCGGGACATGACGCACCGAGCTACAGGATGCCATCATGATGGCCATGACTATAGCTGATAAAGTAATCAGTTTATTACCGGTGGAATGACGTGTAAACATTTCTGCCCGTGAAGTCTCTACTCGCTTATTGATACAAAGGTAATAAAAAAATGGTTATGCCATGGTGTTATCATAGTATAACATGCCCTAATCATTAAAAAGGCATTTCGTTTAATTGGAGATTATTGTTAAAATTAATGTAATTTATGTCTGTTTGTGTATGGATATCTTATATTTGTGTTGACTTTCATCAAATAAGGTATTGCGTTTTAAAACTTTAGAAATATGGAGAAAATACTTATTATAATTTTTATCGGTAGTTTGAACTTTATATCTCGCGCTCAAATTGTTGACCGTTCTATTAACATGAATTATGCTCAATCGGTAACGTATACTTCTGGTCTCAATCAGCAAGGAATTAGTATTACCTTTGATTATAAGCAGACCAAGGAGTGGAAGAATTATAAGACTCTCCGTGCAATTGGTTGGAGTGCATTAGGTGTGGGTGTTCCGGTAACCTTTCTCGGAGGAGTTTTATCAGCTTTCCAAAGCAGTATGTCTGGTTCCGGAGCTCTTGGTATTCCAGTTATCGTTGCCGGTGGTGTAATGACATTATCGAGTATCCCCTTGCTTACATGCGCCTACTACTATAGACGAAAGGCGATTAAGCTAAAAGTAAGTATGAGCTCTGTTGAGAGTGGGTTCACTTCTTATACAAGTGTGAATTATTCTCCTGCACTCAGTTTTGCAGTTTCTTTCTAAACTATTTGTGTTTAGGAGAAAGATTGAAAAACGAGCCTTGCGTTGCTGGGAAAAGGCGCGCAAGGCTCGTTTATGAGTGTTCTTAAAGAGAACGGTTTATTTTGCTTCCCAACCGAGGGCTGATGCACCGAGAACGGCTGCGTCAGCTTCCTTGAGCTCGCTGGGGAGAATCTTTACCTTGTTCTTCCAGATGCTGAGCATGTTCTTCTCCATGCTGTTGCGCAGGGGCTTCATGAGAAGGTCACCGCTCTTGGCAAGACCACCAAAGAGCACGAATGCCTCGGGAGCTGAGAATACAGTGAAGTCAGCGAGTGCTTCGCCAAGGATTTCGCCGGTGTATTCGAAGATTTCGTTAGCGATTTTATCACCTGCGATAGCTGCATCATATACGTCCTTTGATGTAATCTGGTCGATGGGGATGTTACGGAGCACTGAGGGCTCGGTTCTGATTTCGAGGAACTCGCGTGCGGTGCGTGCTACGCCTGTAGCTGAACAGTAAGTCTCGAGACAGCCGGTGCGACCGCAGCCACACAGGCGACCGTTGGTGCGCTTGGAGATTACGTGGCCGAGCTCGCCTGCAAAACCATCATGACCGTAAACAACCTGACCGTTGATAACGATACCTGAGCCTACGCCTGTACCAAGGGTAATCATGATGAAATCCTTGAGACCACGTGCAGCGCCGTAAGTCATTTCACCGATTGCTGCTGCGTTGGCATCGTTTGTGATAGCCACGGGAATGCCGAATTTCTCGCGCATCATTGCTGCGAGGGGTATGGGGGTGGGCCAGGGGAGGTTAACGCCGTCCTCAATCATTCCGGTAAAGAAGTTGGCGTTGGGGGCACCGATACCGATACCGTGGATTTTGTCAACGGTTTCAGTTGCTTCCATGAGCTTTGTGAGCTCAGTGTAAAGTTCATCGATATAGTCATTGATGTTGCTGTGCTTGCGGGTCTTGATTGAAGAGCTTGCAATTACAGTGCCACGGGCGTCAACGATTCCGAAAACTGTGTTGGTACCACCTATGTCGATACCTACTACGTAAGGTTTACTCATGATAATAATTAGTTAAATGTAAAAGTAAGAAGTTCTTTATGAATTATGGAGAGAGCAATTGGGATGTTTTATTTCTTTACGCCACCTTTGGCACCCTTTACACCGCCACCCAGAGAGAAGATGTTACGGTCGTATGTGCTGATTTTCATTGCCTGCTCGCGCTGGCGCTTGATTGCGAGAGCAACGAGGCGTTCCATCAGTTTGTCAAATTTGAGCCCCGTAGCTTCCCACAGGTAGAATGAGAGCGAACCGGGGATGGTGTTGATTTCGTTGACATAAACCTTCTGAGTTTCCTTGTCAACGATGACGTCGACACGGCTCACACCGTGGCAGGAAAGCACACGGAATGTCTCGCCGGCGAGGTGCCGTATATGCTTGGTCATGTCCTCGGGTAGCTCGGCGGGGATGCGCTTCTGTGAAGCCTGCATGCCTTTTGCACCCTTGGAGCCACCCATATATTTATCCTCGTAGGTGAGGAAATCACCTGTCTTGATGGGCTCTTCGAGAACTGAGGTGGTATAGTCGTCACAGTCGCCGAGGACTGAACAGTTGATTTCCTGGAGGTTTTCAACGAGGTCTTCAACGATGATGCGGGTTGAATAGCGCTCGGCCTCGCGAACGCGGTTGCATAGCTGCTCGCGATTGTCAGCACGACCAATGCCCACGCTTGAGCCAAGGTTAGCCGGTTTTACAATGACGGGATAGCCAAGTTTTTCCTCGATGCGGGCAATCAGTGACTCCTGTTCCTTGAACCACTGCTTGTCAGTGAACCAAACGTAGTCAACAACGGGAATGTCGTTGGCCTGAAGAATCATTTTCATGGTGATTTTATCCATTCCGTTGGCTGAGGACAGTGTGTTGCACCCGGCAAAGGGGATTCCGATAGTCTCGAGAAGTCCCTCGAATGTCCCGTCCTCTCCGTTAGAGCCATGGAGCACGGGAATCACAACGTCAAGCTTAGTGGCAATGCCATTGCTCCAGAAGGGCTTGTCATAATAATAGAGGTTGAAGTCTCCTGTCTCGGGGCGCATGTAAACACGCTTGCATTTCTTGAGAAGCGCGGGGATATTGCGGAAGTTAGAAACCTCAAGCAGAGCTTCGCCCGTGTACCACTTGCCGTCCTTGGCAATGTAGACGGGTGTCACGTCAAAGCGGTTGCGGTCAATAGCGTGCATGGCCTGTGAAGCAGAAATTACTGAAATTTCATGCTCGGTTGAACGGCCACCGAAAAATACACCTATATTGGTTTTCATTTCGTTCTATCTTAATGGGATTTTTTATATTCCTTGTTGATTATTTGAATGTGTCGGGGAGGTCATTCTCGTAAAGTACAGTGTCGCCGGCACGGGCTATTGAGGTAAGTATTCCCTGGGCTTCATTGAATGAGGCTGCCTTGTAGATGCAGTCGTCAGCAAGCTTGCCGGTCTCTAAGATACCTTCAACGAGAGCGTCGCGGTTGTATTCACCCACAATTATAGCGATATCAACGTTGAGACCGATGTGACGGCCGAGCTCGCGGTTAAGGTCATATTGCTTGGCACCCAGCTCAATCATGCCGGGGGTGATGATGATGCGCTTGCCGCCTTTCATGCGGGCAAGCACGTCTACCGCCATGCGTGAACCGTCAGGGTTGGAGTTGAATGCGTCGTCGATAATTGTGAGGCCGCCGGGAGTGCGTTTAACGTTGAGGCGGTGCTCAACCTGCTCGATTTTCTCAACGGCATACTGTATTTTCTGAACGGGAACACCCAGGTGTAAAGCGACAATAACGGCACCGATGAGGTTTGAAATATTGCATTCACCCACGAGGTGAGTGTGAAGTGTCAGCTCGAGGCCGTCAGGGCCGTTGATTGAGAACGTAGTGCCGTTGGCATCATAGTTGATGTCAGAAGCTACGTAGGCAGTGTCGCCTGATACTGAGTAGCGTTTGGTTATAACGGTGGTAACAGGGCGGTTAGCCACGTAGGGGAAGTCATCGTTGAGGACGGCGAGACCGTTAGCGGGGAGCGCGTCAATGAGCTCAAACTTGGTGAGCTGAACGTTCTCTATGCTTTTGAATGATTCAAGGTGTTGCTCGCCCACGGCGGTAACTATGCCAATCTCGGGATGAACGAGGTCACATATTTCCTTGATATCACCCGGCTGCTTGGCACCCATCTCGACGATAAAAACTTCATTATAAGGCTTGAGGTATTCGCGCACTGTCCTGATGACCCCCATGGTTGTATTGAATGAGCCGGGTGTCATGAGCGTGTCAAATTGCTCAGAGAGAATGCGATGCAGATAATGCTTGGTGCTTGTCTTGCCGTAACTGCCTGTGATACCTATGATTTTAAGGTCGGGCATTGAAGCGAGAATGTCGCGGGCCTCGTTGTAGTATTTACGGTTGATTGATTTCTCGACGGGAGTAAGCAACCAGTTGGCAGCAAGGATGATGAAAGGCGATGCTACCACCGCAAGCAATGCCATGGCGGCCATCGTGACAGGATTGCCTGTGAGGAACCACACGGCAGCGGTGAGGAGATAGTCGAGGGCCAGCGCGGTGAGTAGAATGCGCCATGCGCGGCGGGTCATCACGAGAGGTTTCTTATACCTGCGGGTAGAGAGGTAAATCATGCAGCCTATTATCGTGAGGCTGGAGATTATACCGGTGATACCGAAGGGGATATTGTAAACGAGGATAAGAAACAGTGCGATACATCCTATTATGCGTGCAGGGCGCGTGGTTTCACCCGAGGAGTTTATCCAGCGGGTATAGCGCTCGTTACGGTAAGAGTTCTGCTGAAGCATCATGAGGTCACGGCGGTAAACGATGATAGCGTAGACTGCCGTTATGAGCGTGAGAATTAGCGCGATAATAAGATGGAGTTTAGCGGGTTCCACTTGGTTATTATGGATGGTTTAGGTGTGACAATTTATTACTAATGCAAATATAGCTAAAAATCACACATCCCGCTATAGACTTTTCAAAAATAAAGCTTTGACGGGGAATTATTATTTCCCGTCGAGATGCTTAGAGGAAATTGTCAAGCACCATCCCGAACGCGCGCGGATTGTCCAGAAACGAATAGTGGCCGCAGCCGGCGAATGTTACAAGCCCTGCTCCC
>JAAVGQ010000135.1 GCA_014800105.1 Bacteroidales bacterium
ACGAGATGGTTGATGAACTTATCACTGCCGAATCAAAATAACTCCCTCACCCATACATATCATGGATAATTTTAAAGAAGATTTCAAGAAACGCCTCGCAGGCGTTAAGACTACACGCTGGGTACGTTTCGCCATCGTTGCTCTCCTTTTCCTCGCATGGGTGGCATGGATGGGTTCATGGTGGCTCGCACTGTTTGTTATCCTGCTCTTTGACATCTACATCACCGGCTATATTCCCTTCTCTTGGTGGAAGAACAGCAAGAACAAGATGGTGAGGGCGGTCATGAGTTGGGTTGATGCAATCGTGTATGCACTCATCCTCGTGTATTTTATCTTTGCCTTCGTGGGCCAGAACTATCAGATACCATCTTCATCCCTTGAAAAGACCTTGCTCACGGGTGACTACCTGTTTGTCAACAAGATGACTTACGGTCCCCGCGTGCCCATGACTCCTGTTTATTTCCCTCTCGTCCACAATGCTTTCCCTGAATGGGCGGGCGGTGGCAAGAGCTATCTCGAGTCACCATCGATTCGTTACAAGCGTCTCAAGGGTCTGCGTAACGTGGAGAGCGGCGACATCGTGGTGTTCAACTTCCCCGCCGGTGACAGTGTTCCGGTTAACAACTCCACGACAATGGACTACTACCAGCAGCAGTACATGTATGACAGCCGTATACTCAACGGTCCGGATCCCCGCACGGTTGAAAAAATATATTATCCCGTTGACCGTCGTGAGAACTATGTGAAACGTTGCGTGGGTCTTCCCGGCGAGCGTATTAAGATAGTTGACGGCACCATCTATATTGACGGTAAGCCCCAGGCTGAGCCTGAAAATGTGCAATTTAACTACATAGTGGCTACTAACGGGCGCCAAATTACTCCCCAGGAGTGGAGTGACCTGGGTGTCTCATTAAATGATGTTGCCACCATCAGGCCTGACAATGCTTTTGATAATGCAACAATAGTGCTCAACGGACTAACTACCGTTGAAGTTACCAGCGTACCCTATTATCAGGTTCCTCTCACCGCTGCCATGGTTGAAAAACTCAAAGCCCGCGGTGATATCAAGGTGCTCAAGAAGGCAAATGCTGCCGAGCTCTATGGCGGACTCTACCCCTTCAGTCTTTCAGGCGACTGGTCCCGCGCCAATTATGGCGGCGAGGATGGTATTCTCATTCCGGCCAAGGGACTTACTGTTCCAATCGATGAGAAGGCATGGGCGCTCTATGAACGTCCCATACGCGTTTACGAGAACAACCCCGACGCAACATTCCGCGACGGTCACCTCTACATAAACGGCGAGAAGCGTGATGACTATACTTTCAACATGGACTATTATTTCATGATGGGTGACAACCGCGACAATTCGCTCGACTCCCGTTACTGGGGCTTCGTTCCCGAGGATCATATCGTGGGAACGCCCTGGAGAGTACTCATATCGGTTGACGGCGAGAAGGGCGGCATACGCTGGGACCGTATCTTCAAGGATGCAAATCCCGACAAATAACGGCCGTATATAGTTATGACTCCCTACACCGTTTATCCCGGCTCAACGCTCATCGTAACGCCCCGGTACTATGGCTCGATAGATTACTATGCGGCCATAGCGGCTCACGAGCACTCGGTGGTGGATTATGGGACCCGATATGACAAGCGGCTGAAGAGTACTCATCGCACCACGATAGCTGATGTCAACGGCGAGCTCTCGCTCACGATGCCACTTACGAAACCCGGAGGCACCCACAGTGGCGCGCTGACATGGCGTGACATGGAAATATCCTCTCACGGAGAATGGTGGAACGTTCACCGTGTTGCGCTTGAAAGCGCTTATGGACGCACTCCATTCTTTGAATTTTACATTGACCGTTTTCTCCCGGTTCTGCGTAAGAGTGTTATCGATGAGTTCCGCACTCTCGAGGCTGTTGACAGTTACCTCGACCGCAATGTAAGAGAGCTGTTGAATCTTCCTCAACCACTCGTTGAGCCGGAGGGGATTATTACCGATTTGCGCCGCGAGAAGGCTCCCGCTTATCCCGCCGAGCCATACTATCAGGTGAGGGCGTCGCGCCTGGGATTTATAGGCGGTCTCAGCATTCTTGACCTGCTGTTTAATCTGGGGCCCGAGGCTTCACTGTGGCTCCGTGACCACGTCCACCGCCACTTCAAGTAAAGATTCTGAGGTCAAAATTTTTGACCCTTGAACACAATCAACATAAAGTAAATCATCTAAGGCATAAATCCTTAATACTATAACGATGGAATCAATTACCAGTATCTTCAAAATAGGTCTCGGCCCCTCAAGCAGCCACACCATGGGCCCACGCCGCGCAGCGATTGAATTTCTCGAGAAAACTCCCGATGCTTCATCATATACCGTGACCCTTTACGGCTCGCTCGCCGCTACAGGTAAGGGTCACCTCACTGACAAGGCTATTCTCGATGTTCTCGAGCCGGCCGCTCCCACCGCGATCGCGTGGCAGCCTGATACTTTCCTCCCGTTTCACCCCAACGGAATGAAGTTTACAGCCAAGGATGCTGACGGCAATCCCACGCTCTCCGAGACTTTCTATTCAATAGGTGGCGGTGATATTGTCCACGAGGGTGAATCTCGTGTTGCGGGAAAGTCAATATATCCGCTCACCAACATAGCCGACATTCTCCAGTGGTGTAAGGACACGGGGCGCTCTTTCTGGGAATATGTTGACCTCCACGAGGACCCCTCAGTGTGGGATTATCTGAAAAAGGTGTGGGAAGTAATGAAAGCAGCCGTTGAACGCGGCATCGAAGCTGAGGGTGTTCTACCGGGTGGACTCGGTGTGCGTCGAAAAGCAGTAAGCTACTACATCCACGCTTCAGGTTACAGCGGTTCGCTAAAAAGCCGTGGCCTCGTCTACGCTTACGCTCTCGCGGTGAGCGAGGAAAATGCCTCAGGGGGTGAAATCGTAACCGCCCCCACATGCGGCTCATGCGGTGTGCTTCCTGGCGTTCTCTACCATCTTTACACCAATAAGGGTTTCAGCGAGCAACGCATCCTGCGTGCCCTCGCAACAGCAGGATTGTTCGGAACCGTAGTAAAGTATAACGCGTCAGTCTCAGGTGCTGAGGTTGGTTGCCAGGGCGAGGTGGGCGTAGCATGTGCAATGGCTGCCGCTGCAGCAAGCCAGCTTTTCGGCGGAACGCCTGCCCAGATTGAATACTCGGCCGAGATGGGTCTCGAGCACCACCTTGGTCTCACGTGTGACCCCGTGTGTGGTCTTGTACAGATTCCCTGCATCGAGCGTAACGCTTACGCCGCCGCCCGAGCTCTTGACGCTAACCTATATTCTGCATTCTCTGACGGTCACCACTCCGTTTCATTTGACCGCGTTGTTGAAGTAATGAAGCAGACCGGTCACGACCTCCCCAGCCTCTACAAGGAAACTGCTCAGGGTGGCCTCGCAGCAATCAAATAATCAGCTATTTATCACATCAATATTAGAGTCATGAAGAATCCTAAATTCTATTTCCTTCCCCTGATGTTGACGGCTGGCGCAGTCTTCAGTCAGGCCGAAGCCAAAAATCAAATCTATTCACTTTCCTCCCCCGGCAACGTCAATACAATTACCATTACGGCCGGTGATACACTGAAATACAGCGTAGAGAGCAAGGACGGCAAGGTTGTTGACAACGTGGCAATCGCGATGCTGACTGACAAGGGCAACTGGGGTATCAAACCACGCATCTCCAAGGCACGCCGTTCAGTTGTCAACGAGACATTCTCCCCCGTCGTTCCGCTTAAGCACTCAACCATCACCGATAATTGCAATGTGTTGACTCTCACTACCCCCGATGGCTATGCTGTCGAGTTCCGCGCCTATGATAACGGTGTGGCTCACCGTTTCGTAGGCACCAAGGAAGGCTCCATTGATGTTACCAACGAGATATATGACGTGACCTTCGCGCCCTCTAATGTCGCTCATATCCAGCCAACCAACTCATTCCGCACATCCTACGAGAATCCCTACGTCCACATGGCACTCTCTGACTGGACTTCAGATAAGGACATGGCCACCCTCCCCGTGCTCATCGAGGAGACCCCGAGCAACTACGTCCTGCTCTCAGAGAGCAACCTGATTGACTATCCCGCAATGTTCATGAAGGGCAACGGCAACGGTAGTTTCTCAGCCATTTTCCCCCCTGAACCCCTTAAATGGGAGGATAGCAGCGACCGCAGTGTGCGCTTTACAGAGGAGGCTCCTTACATTGCCCGCACTGATTCAAAACGTGATTTCCCATGGCGCTTTATGGCAATCGGGACTCCGGCCGATATTGTAGAGCAGACATTTGAGGTTCAGCTCGGTGGTCGCAACACGCTCGCTGACACTTCATGGATAAAGCCCGGCACCGTGAGCTGGGAATGGTGGAACGGCGCTATGCCTTACGGCGAGGATGTTGATTTCGAGTCAGGTTACAACCTCGACACTTACAAATACTTCATTGATTTCGCCTCAAAATACGGCATCAACTACATTATTATGGATGAAGGATGGGCCAAGGACACCCGCGATCCGTTCACTCCCAATCCCAAGGTTGATGTTCATGAACTCATCCGTTACGGCAACGAAAAGGGCGTCGGCATCATCCTCTGGCTCCCCTGGCTCACTGTCGAGAAAAACTTTGACCTCTTCAAGACCTTCAGCGACTGGGGCGTGAAAGGTATCAAAATCGATTTCATGGACCGCAGCGACCAGTGGATGGTCAACTTCTATGAAAGAGTTCTTGAAGAAGCTGCCCGTAACAACCTTCTCATTGACATGCACGGTGCTTTTAAACCCGCCGGCCTTGAGCAGCGATATCCCAACCTTCTGTCCTACGAAGGTGTCCTCGGTATGGAACAGATGGGAGGATGCCGTCCCGACAATTCCCTTTATCTCCCGTTTATCCGTAATGCCGTTGGCCCAATGGATTATACTCCCGGTGCCATGATAAGCATGCAGCCTGAGTGCTATCGCTCAGCCCGTCCCAACTCAGCCTCCATCGGTACCCGTGCTTATCAGATGGCCCTGTTTGTCATTTTCGAGAGCGGTATACAGATGCTCGCTGACAATCCTACCATGTATTACCGCAATCCCGAGTGTACCGAATTTATCTCCTCAGTTCCTGTAACCTGGGATGAAACCAAGGTGCTCGAAGCCAAGCCCGGTGAATATATCATCGTTGCGAAGCGCAAGGGCGATGACTGGTATATAGGCGCTATAACTAACGGCGCTCAGAAACATCGTGAGTTCAACATCAACCTTGACTTCCTCAATGGCAACCACGAGTACTCGATGACCTCATTCGAGGACGGCGTGAATGCTCACCAGCAGGCAATGGACTTCCGCCGCAAGGAAAGCAAGGTCAACAGCAGCACGGTTCTTCCCGTGAAGCTTGCACGTAACGGAGGCTGGACTGCAGTAATCAAGTATTAAGAGTATGTACAGAATATTTTTTGCAGCTGCTGTAGGTATTACCGCAGCAGCCTGCAACGGTACGAAAGCTCCTGAAAATATTTCGCTTAACCGTGCCGTCGAGACTCTTGACTCCATGTATAGTCACTATGGTGTTGAAGATTGCAGCCTTCTGCGCGAAAATTATCCATCGGACGTCGATTACCGTGCCACCTATCTCGCATCAGATGCTCCGGATGCTCCCAACGCATTCTCGTATCTGTGGCCATTCTCAGGCTCGTTATCAGCCGTCAGAGCCATTTACAGCGCGACGGGTGATACCGCGTGGCTTGGCGTCATTGATGAGAAAGTGCTACCGGGCCTTGAATGCTACCGCGACCTCAACCGCACCCCTGCTGCCTTCGCATCATATATCAACACAGCTCCCGCCAGTGATCGTTTCTATGACGACAACGTGTGGCTCGGCATCGACTTTGCCGAGCTGTATCAGGCATCAGGTCGTAAAAAATACCTTGATGAAGCTGTAGAAATATGGAAATTTATCGAGAGCGGAACAGACAGCATTCTGGGCGGCGGAATATACTGGTGTGAGCAGAAAAAACACTCTAAAAATACTTGCTCCAATGCCCCCGGTACGGTATATGCCGTTAGACTTTACGAGGCAACCGGCGACTCGGTTTACTTACAATCAGCCAAGGAATTATACGATTGGACTCGTGAAAATCTCCAGGACCCTGAAGACAAGCTCTATTTTGACAACGTCAATCTTGAGGGGAACATAAGCAAAGCTAAGTTTGCTTATAACAGCGGGCAAATGCTTGAGGCAGCCGCACTGCTCTACAAAGCAACCGGTGACTCAGCATATCTCGCTCAGGCTCAAGAAATAGCCGCCTCAGCGTTCCCATATTTCTTTAATGGAGGCACGGCAGTTGACGAGCAGGGGGAATTTCCGCTTCTCAACAGCGGTAACATCTGGTTCACAACCATCATGATGCGCGGATTCATGGAGCTTTATCTCATTGACGGTAATCCCGAATACATGAACGCATTCGACCGCAACCTCAATTACGCGTGGAACTCCATGCGTGACCCTGAGACGGGATTGTTCAGTGAAGACTGGAGCGGCAAAACCCACAAGGATCGTAAATGGCTCCTGACCCAGAATGCCATGGCCGAGATGTATGCAACGATAGTCGGTATCTCAAAATAGACAAAAGAACTTAGAATTGTTTAAATTCATACATATATTGAGGGTGTACCTGACAAAAATCCGGTACACCCTCAAATCGTATTTCAAAAAGGATTTCGTTCAACCCTGTGAATTCTACTGCTTCAGTTGCAGACCGTGGCCTGTATCCTCAATATCGAAGA
>JAAVGQ010000056.1 GCA_014800105.1 Bacteroidales bacterium
AAGCTCATCGACGAGGAAACCTTGCGCCACAACCAGGAGGCTATCAAGAAGCAGCTCTCCAAGTTCCTTGACTTTGACAGCGATGCGCCCAACGCTGCCGAGCTCGTTAACAACTACGACTGGATGAAGAACTTCTCGTTCCTCGAGTTCATCCGTGACATCGGCAAGCACATCACCGTCAACTACATGATGGCCAAGGACTCAGTTAAGAAACGCCTCTCAGGCGAGTCACGCGAGGGAATGTCATTCACCGAGTTCTCTTACCAGCTCCTCCAGGGCTTCGACTTCCTTCACCTTTACCAGACCCGCAACTGCCGCCTGCAGCTTGGCGGTTCAGACCAGTGGGGCAACATGACCACCGGTACCGAGCTCATACGCCGCAAGACAGGTGAAGAGAACGTTTTCGCCATCACATGCCCCCTCATCACGAAGGCCGACGGTGGAAAGTTCGGCAAGACCGAGAGCGGCAACGTATGGCTCGATGCCCGCTACACTTCTCCTTACAAGTTCTACCAGTTCTGGCTCAACGTTTCAGACGCCGACGCTGAAAAATACATCAAGATTTTCACAGCACTTTCACGCGAGGAAATCGAGGAACTCAAGAAACAGCAGGAAGCTGACCCCGGCCAGCGTCCCCTCCAGAAGCGCCTCGCCCAGGAAATCACCACCATGGTTCACAGCGCTGAAGATTATGAAGCCGCAGTTGAAGCTTCTCAGATTCTCTTCAGCAACAAGGCCGGCGAAATCCTCCACAAGATTGACGAGGACACGCTGCTCGCCGTTTTCGAGGGCGTACCCACATTTGAGGTTGAACGCGCTGACATCGAAGCAGGCATCAAGCTCGCCGACCTTCTCGTTGACAAGGCTCCCGTGTTCCCAAGCAAGGGCGAGTTACGCAAGCTCGCTCAGGGCGGCGGTTTCGCAATCAACAAGGAAAAGGTTGCTGACCCCTACGCTCCCGCGTCAACAGGCATGCTACTGAATGACAAATACATCCTCGTTCAGAAAGGTAAAAAGAACTACTATCTCATCATCGCTAAATAACCTTATTCATGAAGAAAATTTTTGCAGGTTTCCTTGTTGCGCTCGCTGTTACAGCCTGCACCGGCAACAAGCAACCATACGCCCCTGAAATTATTGAGGAGGAAAACGCTCCTGAGCAAGTAATCAGACTCAACGTATTCTATACAGCCAACAATCCTGAGGACGAAGCTAAGATTACTGAAATCGCCACCAAGCTTGTCGAGGCCTCACGCAACGATGCCGGTTGCATCGGTTACGACTTCTACAAGAGCAGTACAGTTCCCGGCGAGTACATCATCATGGAAACTTGGGAAAACGACTCAGTGCTTGACATCCACAGCAACGCGCCCCACTTCACGGAGTATGTCCCCCAGCTGCGCGAGCTCGGCAACATGCGCGCACAGCGTTTCATGCTTGACAAGTAAATTCATTTGCATACTGTAAGCGTCGCTGACGCTTAATTTAGGATACCCCGGCCGTGCCGGGGTATCCTTGTATATATACTCCTATATTCAGTCACTACGTGTCTGCAACTTTCTGAACTGCTAATGCTCACTCTATGCTTACAATTTGCATACTGTAAGCGTCGAAGACACTGAACAATAAATACTATGTCGGACCCGTCCGACGCGTCATATTATTGGTTCTATTTTTGACCACGTTTATGGAAAAATTTATTTATATGGTGGTTTGGGGGAATAATTGTTCCGGAAAATATTACAATCATATTACATCTATTTCGTAGCAATATGCTAAAATTTTGACTAAATTTAAATTAAAGTAAATAGAGACATAAAAAAAAAGCGACACATAAAAGCGAATTAATGTTAAAGTTAGTGAATTTAAATTGTGCGGTTCTTTTTAGTTATTATATTTGCCACGTGGAAAGGGTCACGCGATGCGTCTGACCCAATTTTTATGAACCATGAAACAACCTAATCACAACATTAACCAATCAATAACATTATGAAGTTTCTATCAGAAAGGATCTCGCAAGTGACCCGCATGATGTGCATGCTCATCGCGCTTTGGGTAACTTCAGGATTCACAGCATTTGCTGACGTTAAGGGTACAGTCCTCGACACTGAGGGCGAACCCGTTGTTGGTGCCACTGTCCTTGTTAAGGGCACTCAGAATGGCGCCGCTGCCGATCTTGACGGTAACTTTGTCCTCAAGGGAGTCAACCCTGATGCTACACTCCAGGTGTCAGCAATAGGCTACGTTTCCCAGGAAGTTGCCCTCAAAGGTCGCACAGAGTTAACAATCACTCTCGAAGAGGACCGCAAGCTCCTCGACGAGGTAGTAGTTGTGGGTTACGGCTCAATGCAAAAGAAGCAGGTAACCTCATCAATCACTTCAATCAAGGGTGATGACCTCATGGCAGGTATGGGTGGTTCAACCATCGGTACAGCCCTCCAGGGTAAGATTGCCGGTCTCACTATCGACGGCAACAACTCTCCTAACGCCTCTAACAGCTTCCAGCTGCGCGGTGTTGCATCAGTTAACGGTTCAACCTCACCCCTCATCGTTATCGACGGTGTTCCCGGCGGTGATATCCGTTCGCTTTCTCAGGAGGATATCGAAAGCATCGACGTGTTGAAGGACGCATCAGCAGGTGCAATCTATGGTACACGTGCATCAAACGGTGTGATCCTCATCACCACCAAGGGTGCTAAGAAAGGGTCCGTACGCGCCACCTACACCGGTGAATTCTCAACCGAGTTTATCCGCAAAAAACCTCGCCTGCTCACAGCTCAGGAATATCTTGACATCATTCCTAACGCTCCTGACTACGGCTACGAGACTGACTGGTATGACGCAGTTACCAACGACCATCCCTTCTCTCAGAGCCACACCATCACTCTTCAGGGCGGCAGCGACAACCTCTCAGTTTACTCTTCACTCTTGTACAAGGATGACGAGGGTATCGTTATCGGTGACAACCGTAAGGACTACGCCGGACGTATCAACGCCACCTACCGTCTCTTTGACAACAACGTTGAAATCGGCGTTCGACTCTCAGCCCGCGAGGCTGTACGCGACCAGCGCGGCGGAACAAGCACAGTCACCAGTGCGATCATCAACAACCCCACCAGTCCCATAATGAATCCTGATGATCCCACTCAGTACAACGTCAACAACTATGGCGCAGGTGCTGAATTCCCCAATCCTGTAGCTGATGTCAACCTACGCACTAACAACGCTAAGGACCAGTGGTTGCTCGGTACTGCAACCCTCCGCATCAACATCTGGGACGGACTTAAGTTCCATGGTTCAGCTAACGTTGACCGTCGCCAGTACTATAGGTACACTTACACCGATGCAAAGCACCTCAGCTCACTTTCCGGTGGTTACAACGGCTATGCTTCTCACTATTTCTCTAAGACCAATAACATCTCTTATGACGCTTATTTCAGCTACAATAAGGATTTTGGTGCCGACCGCGAGCATCGCGTTGACGCAACTGCAGGTTGGTCTTACTGGGACTCAGGCAGCGAAGAATTCAGCGCCAACAACTCTAACTTCACCGTTAACGGTGTAGGTCCCTGGAATCTCGAGGACGGTACCTATCTTAAGGATGGTCTTGCAGGCATGAGCTCATACAAGAGCCCCACCAACCGTCTTCTCTCATTCTTTGCCCGTGGCAACTATAGCTACGATGACAAGTACATGGCTACAGCTTCAGTGCGTCGCGAGGCATCTTCCAAGTTCGGTGCCAACAACCGCTGGGGTACATTCTGGGCAGTTTCAGGCGGTTGGCGCATCAGCCGTGAAAACTTCATGGAAGAAACCCGTGACTGGTTGAGCGACCTCAAGGTTCGCGTGGCTTACGGTACCACCGGTAACAACGGTATCCCCACAGGCCAGACTGTTGTACGTCTCACCAACTATCAGGGTTTTCCCATCCCCGGAACCGGAACATGGGCTCCCTGCTACGGTCCTGCCAATAATGCTAACCCTGACCTCAAGTGGGAAACAAAGAAAGAATTCAACGTTGGTGTTGACTTCTCATTGTTCAACGATCGCGTCTGGGGTAAGTTTGACTGGTACACCCGCAACGTTGACGACCTCCTCTTCTCAGTTGACGCTCCCCAGCCTCCTTACGTAGAAAACTCAATCTACCGCAACATCGGTTCGATGCAGAGCCGCGGTTGGGAAATCGAAATCGCAGGTAACGCAATCCAGACCCGCGACTTCTCCTGGACTCCCAGCTTGAACATCTCTCACAACAGCTCGAAGCTCACCAAGCTCGGTATGGAAGGCCAGACCATCTCAGGCGACGGATTCCCCAGCCCCGGTAGCCCCGGCGCAGCTCAGCGACTCTATGAGGGTGCACCCATAGGCCAGTTCTGGGTTTACAAATACGCAGGTCTTGACGAGGACGGCAACTTCCTCATTTACGATGATCAGGGCGAGGTAATCCCTGCAGCAGGTAACCTCAAGCAGGCCTACAAACAGTATGTGGGTAATGCTATTCCCAAGATTTTCCTCACATGGAACAATACCATTCGTTACCGTGATTTCGATTTCGGAATGCAGATTCGCGGCCAGTTTGACTTCGACGCTTATTCACAGCCCAGCATGTACAATGGTCTTATCGCCAGCGGTGGTCAGAACCTCATCAAGAATCTCTACGAACTCAACAAGGACGTGAAGGGTGACAAGGTTCTCTGTGACTACTTCATCTATGACGCGTCATTCGTCAAGATCGATGCTATCACACTCGGTTACACCCTCAACACCGCCAAGTGGAACAAATATCTCAACAAGGCTCGCTTCTACGTTACACTCCGTGACGTTGCTACCTTCACCAAGTACAAAGGCCTGAATCCCGAGGTTAACGTTAACGGCCTGTGGCCCGGCATCGAGTATCAGTATGACTCAAGCTATCCCCAGACTATCCGCGCTACATTTGGTGTTCAGCTCACATTCTAATCGTGAATTAACAGTTTAAACAACAATGAAAATCATGAAACTAAATAAAATATTGCTGTCAACTGCTCTTGTAGGCACCCTTGCTTCATGTGACATGAACGAGGTTTACTACAGCCAGACAGTACCTGACAACTTTATCGAGAACGAGGCTAACGTTTACCAGATTCTCTCCCGCCCCTTCGGTCACTGGCGTGCTTTCGTCAACGACCACCGTTACAACATCAACGAGCTGATGGCCGACGTTTTCATATGCCCCGCTCGTACCACCACCGACTGGTACAACAGCGGTGACTTCATGGCCCGTCATTATCACACAATGGACTGGCAGGATGGCCGCGCTGACACCAACTGGAAGGAAGCCATGCAGGGTATCGCCCGCTGTCTCACCGTTATGGAACAGCTCGAGGCGCTTGACTATAAGAAACTGAACATGACTGAGGAACAGCGTGCCGCTCACATGGGTCAGATGCAGGCTCTCATGGGCTTCTTCTACTGGCAGGCCATGGACTGGTATGGTGGTGTGCCCATCTACGAGTCAACCTCCGACCCCTTGAAGCCCCGTGCAACCGTACAGGAAACATTCAACAAGTGTGAGGAACTCCTCAAGGCTGCAGTTGAAGGCCTTCCTGCCCGCCAGTCACTCCACGAGGAGGCTGACGGCTACCTGAAGAAAGCTGCTGCAGCTCAGCTTCTCGCCCAGCTCTATTTCAATGCCAAATCTTACATCGGTGTTGAAATGTATGACAAGGCTGCCAAGCTTTGCGAGGATATCATCAACGGTGTTTATGGTCCCTACGAGCTCGAAAGCGACTGGCGCAACGTCTTCAACTTCGAGAACAAGACTTCAAGCGAAATCATGTGGGCCGTTCCCGCTGACTACGCCCTGATGCAGAATAACTGGTATATCTGGAACTTCTATCCCTACAACGTCTACAAATACTTCGGCATCAAGACAGGTTTCACAACTTACGCTTATAACGGACACTGCCTCCAGCCCTCACGTAACCCCGAGGGTAAACTCTACCGCGAAATTGATCCCGATTTCAAGGTTGGTGCTCCCTACGAAGCATTCACTGACGGTGACCTGCGCAAGCAGCTCTACAACTACAACGGCGGTGACTATCAGGGAATGTTCCTCATCGGTGAGCTCCGTGACCCCAACTATCCTGACCGTGTAGCCGACAATATCAAGCCCTACCGTAAAGGTGAGTGCGTAAACATCGTTGACCGCATCGCTCCCTACTCACAGCTCAAGGGATATGCAACCAACGAGAGCGACGTTAAATACCAGACAGCAGCCGAACTTCCCTCTACCATGTACTACTGTGCTGACGAAGATGACGGCGTGCGTCTCGTGAAGTATCCTATCCCTGATGAGAGCAACTACAAATTGTGTTTCACATGCTATACTCCCCTCACCCGTCTCGCCGAGACTTACCTCACACTCGCTGAATGTAAGTACCGCATGGGCGACACTCAGAAAGCATGTGAGCTCATCAACACCCTGCGCAAGCGTTACTTCGTTAACGGCCAGGATCCTAACCCCGCTACTCCCGCTAACCTTGATAAGTACCGCTTCCTTGACGAGTGGCTCATCGAGTTCATCGGTGAAGGCCGTCGCCGCATCGACCTCATCCGTTGGGATGCATTCCACACTGAAAAGTGGTGGGACCACGAGCCCACTAACGACCCCAAGGTATGCCGTCTCCCCGTGGGTGACTCAGTAATGGGTTCTAATAACCTTCTGAAACAGAATCCCGGCTACGGAACAGGCGAGGACGAGCTCACCCCCGATGAAATCTAATTCCTGATTGTAACTTTCCCCTTATAACGAGAGAGTGAATCCCCCCGGTGATTCACTCTCTTTTTTGTTTAAGTTCAGCGTCTCCGATGCTGATATGACGGGAGGGAGGACGGCCCGGAGAGGCTACAACTCTTACTGTTTTTTAGGTAGATTGGTTCAGCATCTACGATGCTGTTGGGCTGTAAGCTGAGGATAAGCTCATCCTCAACATGTAACCAGTGTCGTAGACACTGAACAAATCAATTTGCGTATTCCCTCCAAAATGTATAAATTTGTACTTATTACCTTATTATTACCACATGAAAAAAATCATTCTTGCATTATGCGCGCTTACCGCCTTAACTGACGCATCGGCCAAAATCAAATGCCCGGCAGAACGTGACACCCTACCACCTCTTGACAACTCGGCTTATATTCTCACGCCCGAGGCTCCCAAAACGCCCCGCATCAATGGAGCTCGCGTTTACGGTGCCCGGCCCGGTACTGATTTCCTTTACCGTGTTCCCTGCACAGGTAACCGCCCCATGAAATTCACAGCCACCGGCCTCCCCAAGGGCCTGAAAATTGACCCTTCCACCGGTATCATCACCGGCACGGTCAAGAAAGCCGGCGTTTATCCCGTCGACATCACCGCGACTAACAGCCTGGGGTCAGACTCCCGCAAGCTCACCATCAAGATAGGCGACGAGGTTGCTCTCACACCACCGCTGGGCTGGAGCAGCTGGAACTGCTGGGGACTACTGATTGATGAGAATCTCGTGAAAGAAACCATGCAGGCCATGCTTGACTATGACCTCGCTGACTATGGCTGGAGCTACATCAACATCGATGACGGCTGGCAGGGTGAACGCAAGGGAAAACTCAATGCAATCCAGCCTAATCCCGAAAAATTCCATGATATGAAAGCGTTGGCCGACGAGATCCACTCGCATGGCCTCAAATTAGGTATTTATTCTGCTCCATGGGTGAGCACCTACGCCGGTTTCACCGGTTCCTACGCCGCCAATCCCGAGGGAACTTATGACTGGGTGAAGCCTGACAGCGCCAAGTATCAGCAGGTGTGGCCTGACCGTTGGTATAATTTCAAGAATTCAGAATATTCATTCGTGCCCAACGACGTGGCTCAATGGAACGAATGGGGTATCGACTACCTCAAGTATGACTGGACACCTAACCAGACTTACTATGTGGAGGAAATCTATAATGAATTACGCTCTCATCCCCATGATATCCTCCTGGGAATGTCCAACGCAGCCCACTTCGGCGACGCCCCCTACTGGGCCCGTTACCCCAACTGCTACCGCACTACCGGCGACATCCGCGATACATGGAATAACATGAGCCGCATAGGTTTCAACCAAGACAAATGGATTCCTTATAATGTGCCCGGTCACTGGGCCGATGCTGACATGATGGTGGTAGGTGTAGTAGGCTGGGACGGCGAGCTTCATCACTCACGCCTCACGCCCGACGAGCAATACACCCACGTGTCACTGTGGTCAATTCTCGCGTCGCCGATGTTCCTGGGCTGCGACATGACTCAGCTTGACGATTTCACACTCTCACTGCTTCGCAACAACGAGATAATTGATGTTCACCAGGATGAACTTGGCTATCAGGCGGTACCAATCATGCGCGGTGATTCAACCGTGGTATATGCCAAGCCGCTTTATGACGGATCAATGGCTGTTGGATTGTTCAACTACTCTGACAAAGAGCAGGAGATGACCATCTCACCGTCAGAATTCGGCATACGTGGACAGCAGAAAATCCGCGACCTGTGGCGCCAGAAAGACATCTGGGAAAACGAAGCCAAGGAGAAAATCACTTTACCTGTAGCTTCTCATGGAGCCGTGATGCTCAAAATCTATCCCGGCAACAATCACGGTCCTGAACCTGACGGCCACGTGTATTAATATGTAAGTAGTAATAGAATAGCGTCGAAGACGCTTAATTTAGGTATCCCCAGCTTACAGCCGGCGGAGGTCGCAAGACCAACGACGGCATAGCTGGGGTTACTTCGTGTATATACTCATCTCAGTGTCGGAGACACTGAACAAAAATTTATTTGCGGCCGAGGGTGACGCCGAGACCAAGCATGAGATTGGAGGGGGAATGGAACTCGACGAGGCGGTAACCTACATTGAGGTAGACCGGGCCGGCTAAGTAGGTTTTCAGCGTGACCGTCTGGTAAAGTTTGCGGGTCTCGGAAGGGCCAACAAAACCGTAACCAACTCCCACATTCAATGAGAAAATAGGCATGACGAGCTCTGCGCGTGCCGACAGTCCGGCCGATACCTGACGGAAGAACGGCGGACGGTAGAATTTCATGTCATCGCCGTAGGTATCAGGCACGCGGTATTTCATCAGCCCGGTATTCTCGCTCCACTGCAGGTCGAGCGACAGGCCGGTGCGGAACGTGGGATGAAGGTCCCACATGGGCGCGAATGACAATCCCGCCACCCCGAAGTGTCCCGGCAGGAGATGCTTCTCACCCACCTCGGTAAAAGCACCATCCTCGGCTGGGAAATAAGCTTTACGCCATGCCCCGAAGGCTGTAATATCATACGAGACACCTTGCTGAAAATCATCATCGCGAGAGAATGGAGAAACCGGTGCCGCCATTGGCGAGCCGGGCACAATTACCACCCCGAGCGAGCCACCGACGGTGTTCACGCCGGGATTAGGCCACGAAGTGTTTCCATTTGAGTAGTGCGACAGGTCGAGGCCGCCTGAAAGCAGAACGCCGGGCGTCAAGGCATACGTTAGCTTGAACCCGAGATTCAGGAAAGCATTGGTCGACGAACCAACCACAAGGTTAGAGTGGATATCATCGCCCGTGAGAGTCTTTTTCCAGCCGAACGATGCTCCGAAATTCCACTCATAATCCAGCGAAAGACGTGGCGAGAGCGCAACGATCGGAGCTCCCTGAAACACGTATAGCCCCACCGGATTACCTATCTTGCGAGGCATTAGGAAAGTATTGGCACTCAACCCTATACCCTGATAGACTGACGCCGTTCGACCCGCCCCGGGACGCTGAAAAGAGTAACGCAAGTGCCACGACAGTGCAGCGTGACTCTCTACGCCGTCAGGTTCCATACGGTCATAAAGCACTGAATTGGAGTTAAATGCATAACCGGCACGCATGCCCGCCTCCCACCGCGACAGGAAGTTACCCTCATCGGCGGCATGTGCCTGGACGACAGCAACCCCTACTAATATTATAGACAGAAACTTTTTCAATCTCATAACCTTATGATTCTGTAGCAGGAGTGACCTCACTCCACTCAACCTGTATCTTCACCGGAACCTGTACGGATACCACAACCCATCCATTATCGAGTGATTCAGGGAAATTGCTCATATAGTATTTAATATCGGCTTTTGCCTCCATGCAACAACGTGTCACCGTCACATCAGCCTTTACCTTGCTATAGGCCGGGAGAGAAAAAGACTCCGTGTGCCCCGCCATATATTGATAGGGAAGAATGGATTTTCCGAAAGCAAATGGTATCTCCTGCCCGTAAAAACCGGGATTCCCGTCCGAGTCAAGGCCCGGAATTGGCACACAAGGCTGCTCATCAGCCGGGGCCCACGGTATAGCATAATATGTAGTATTGGAAATCTGGACAATAGAACCATTGTAGTTATCAAAGAGTACGGTCACATCGATTGCCTTAGGACCGTTATTGATAAACGTGGTCCCGGTGGTAAAAGACTGCTCATAAGGCCCGAGAGTCAGACTTGATTCATTATATTTGATAGACGCAAGCATGAAAACGCCGGCATCATACGGATCGTCGGGGGTGTCAGGATCATCTGGGGCGTCAGGACCATCAGGAATCTCGACGGGCGGCCTGCTCACAAACACCTCGTCATTACATGCCGTCATGACCCCGGTGAGAAGCAATATTATTATATATGGAAGCTTTTTCATAGTCTGGAATTATTTACAGCCAAATATATATATTATTTACAATAATCCCAAATTATGAGCAACTTTGTAATCAAAGTTTTACTTTTTCAAGAGGTCTTTAATGTGATTGCGCATGATGTGGAATGCCGGCGCCGGCATGTCGCCATGGTTGTAGCCGTCGAGTTCGTAGATATAGACATAAGGGTGCCCCGTGAGCTTTAGCATGCGCCACAAGTAGGCGTTCTCCTCGTAACGGCCGTAGAGTTCCTGCTCCCTGTCACCGCAGATTATCACGTAGGGCGGAACCTCGCGGCTCACGAAATAGAGCGGCGCGAGCTCGTCAACCGTCGCTGTGAGCGGTGATATACCCTCGCTGTCACGCTGAGCAAAATGAGTGATTGCCTGGCCGCTGAACGGGAACAGACCGGCTATCATGTCAGGCGACTTGCCATGAGCCTCGAGCCAGCGCTTGTCAAATCCCACCATTGAAGTGAGGTAGCCGCCGGCCGAGTGACCTGACACAAAGAGTTTTGACGGGTCACCTCCATAGTTAGCCACGCTGTCGATCGTCCACGCTACCGCTGCTGCCGCATCCTCAATACACCCCTTGACGCCGTTGCCGTCAGCATAACGGTAGTTAGGAGCCACCACGATATATTCCCCGGTCATGAGCTCGCGTGGAATATACTTGCCACCGCCGGTGAGTCCACCACCGTGGAACCAAACGATCACCGGTAGCGAGTCAGTAGTCTCAACCGTCTCAGGGTAATAGACATCGAGCACGCAGCGGTCAGCACCGTTACTATATCTCACGTCAGCTGTTGTTTTAAAGTCGCGGGCATGAGTTATCGTCGTAATCCCGGCAACAACGAGGAGTATAAAAAGATGTTTAATACGCATAGTTATGTAAGTTTACGGTTAAATCAGTACATTTGTAACATGAAACAGAAATTTTATTCAGCAGTTCTGGCATTGACCGCCATCACGCTGGGCGGTCTTCAGCTTAAAGCCCATGCCGGAGGCCGGTTTGGAGCCCTTGTGGGCATCTTCCTGCTGGTTTACGGCACCATCTCATTTCTTGCCCTCTTCCCCGACAAGGGTAAAGGGAAAAAGAAATGATAATCAATGGGCTTCAAGCCAGTTTGATGCGACACCGGCCGACACCTCAAGGCGTACACTTCCTGCGAAAGCTCCTTCCATCAACTTGACAACAAGCTCCTTAACATGTTCAAGTTCATCAGGTTTGACATTGAATATGAGTTCATCATGAACCTGCATAATCATCGTTGAGCGCAAGCCCTCTTTCCTAAAGGCATCAGCAATATTAATCATCGCAATCTTGATAATATCAGCTGCCGAGCCCTGCAACGGTGCATTCACGGCATTGCGCTCAGCATATCCACGCACAACTGCATTACGGGAATTAATATCAGGGAGCATCCTCTTGCGACCCATCACCGTGGTGACATAGCCCTGCTCGCGAGCCTTCTCAATCGAGTTATTGATATAGTCGCGAATGTGAGGATAGGAGGCGAAATAACCGTCAATAAGCATCTTAGCCTCGCTGCGCGAAATTCCCAGGCGCTCGCTGAGCCCGAAGGCCGAGATGCCGTAGATTATACCGAAATTGGCAGTCTTGGCATTACGTCGCTCTGTATCACTCACCTCCTCGAGAGCCTTGTGATAGATTTTGGCGGCAGTGGCGCGGTGAATATCCTTGCCGGTGGCGAAGGCATCAACCATGTCAGGGTCCCGGCTGAGTTCAGCCATCAGGCGTAGCTCAATCTGCGAGTAGTCAGCTGACAGCATGAGGTCGCCCTCGTCAGGGATAAACGCACGACGTATCTCGCGACCGAGATCAGTGCGCACCGGGATATTCTGCAGGTTAGGATTGGTTGATGACAGGCGACCGGTTGCTGTAACCGTCTGGTTGTAAGTAGTATGTATTTTGCCCGTCAGCGGATTAATCAGTTGCGGGAGAGCATTTATATAGGTAGTCAGGAGTTTTCTCAAACCTCTCACTTGCAGGATTATATCCACTACAGGGTGAGAGTTGCGATATTTCTCCAGAATTTCCTCAGTAGTAGAATAAGCACCTCGTTTTGTGCGCTTTGCCTTGGGGTCAATCTTGAGTCGCTCGAAGAGCACTTCACCCACCTGCATTGGCGATGACAGGTTGAACGTCGTGCCCGCAAGACGATAAGCCTCTTCTTCAAGACCTTGCAACCGCTCGGTGAGCTGCTGCGAGAGTTTCGACAGTTCACCGGTATCAATGCGCACTCCGTTCCATTCCATCCCGGCAAGCACCTTGACCATTGGAAGCTCAATATCATTGTATAAGACCGTAAGGCCGTCAGCCTCAATACGTTTGGCAAGCTCAGCCTGTGATTCCAGGACTGCTGTTGCATATTGAGCAGCGCTCTCGGGTGACACTCCACCCTCGGGCGACTTGAACCGGCGTTCGGGATCAATGATATAGCGCAGAACTCCGGTATCCTCGTAGGCACATGTCATCTCCACTCCCTCGCGCTTTAATAATAAAAGGTCGCGCTTAACGTCGTGGCTCACGATTATTGTCCGCTCGTCAGTGAACAGCGGTTCAAGAACAGCCATCACCTCCCTACGCTCATCTTTGTTTTCAGACACCGGAATGTAAACGCACTTTTCAGGACTGTCACTTATTGCAATCCCCTTGAGCCCGGCCGTCATAGATTCCGCCCCCTTGGCGTTCATGAACAGCCCAAGCTTCTTGCCGGCGAGTTTTTCTACGGCTTTACCCACAGCAAGAGGAGATTCAAGCGTTTCAACTTGAGTGGCTATGGTGGTAGCCTCTTCTGCACTTGCCGGCTCGTCAAATAACGATCCCATGCCTGATACAGTTGCCTCAAACGCTTGAACGGGAGACTTTATATTGCCCTCCAGTCGGCTCAGGAAAGTACGAAATTCCAGTTCTTTATAAATTTCCCGAAGAGCGTCTACATTCTCGGGCTTGCGCTCAAGGGAGTCAACGGTGATATCAACCGGAACATCAGTCTTGATAGTGACGAGGAACTTTGAGAACCTAATCTGCTCGGCATTCTCGCGGATTTTCTTCTGTAAAGCACCCTTGAGATCATCAACATGGTCGAGCAAGTTCTCGACACTGCCCCACTCCTTAATAAGCTTAGACGCAGTTTTTTCGCCGACACCGGGACACCCGGGCACGTTATCGCTCACGTCCCCTTCGAGGGCAAGCAGGTCAATGACCTGGCGGGGAGAGTCAATGCCGTAACGCTCGCACACTTCGCGCGGACCACGAATCTCGAAACCCTGCCCCTTGAGCGCGGGACGATACATGAACGTATGGTCAGTGACAAGCTGTCCGTAATCCTTGTCGGGCGTCATCATGAACGTCGTGAAACCACACTCCTGAGCATGACGGGCAAGCGTACCGATAACATCATCAGCCTCGAAACCGGGAATCTCAACAACCGGGATATTGTAAGCTTCGATAATACGTTTGATATAAGGGATAGAAAGCGTAATATCCTCAGGCTGAGCGTCACGCTGAGCCTTGTATTCGGGGTAGACCTCATGACGGAAAGTGACACCGTGAGGAGGGTCGAAACACACAGCGATATGTGACGGATTTTCTTTTTTGAGAATCTCGTCAAGAGTGTTGCAGAAGCCGTAAATAGCTGAAGTATTGAGGCCTCCTGAAGTAACGCGCGGTGCACGAATCAAAGCGTAGTAAGCACGGTAAATAAGCGCATAAGCATCAAGAAGGAAAAGTTTCTTATCGTCCATGAAATGGGAAAGTTATAGATTATCTAATGAGGAACCATTCATGCTGAACAGTTCCTTAGCAAAAATAGACAAAAAAACTAAAATCCGCAAGCGTTGAGGATTAACGACTTGCGGATTTTTTCTGTTGTCTTACCAGGATTCGAACCTAGACAGACAGAACCAAAAACTGTAGTGCTACCATTACACCATAAGACAATCAACAGTGCCCAGTCAGGCGTAAAAGCCCTTCTAAAGCGATGCAAAGGTAACAATATTTTGCTTTCTCTCCAAATTTAATCTCGGAAACTTTCCATTTTATACCAGGGAAAGTACAAGTGAGTGATATGATACGTGCCATCTCCCTTGGATACTAATAGGTTAAACCTCGGGCTAAGTGGGTTTTCATCTTTGTTGCTCGAGGGCGAGAAGGTGAAATTTGGCTGCTTTGCCGCCGGCATAGCCGGTGAGGGTGCCATCGGAACCAACTATCCGGTGGCACGGTATGAAAATTGACAGGGAGTTGGCATTGCATGCACCTGCTACAGCCCTGAAAGCTTTTTCATTTCCCACTCGGCGAGCTAACTCACTATAAGTAATGCGCTCACCGTGAGCCAATCGGCTTAATTCGTCCCATACGCGACGCTGAAATTCAGTACCGCAAACCGTAAGATTAAGTGAAAACTCACGGCGTTCGCCGGCAAAGTATTCGTCAAGCTGACGGGCGGCTTCAGCAGTAACCGGTGAGGGGGATTCTACAATCTCAGCATCCAGTTTTCGCGTCAATCTTCTGATAATAGAGTCTCTACAACCGCCTCCGGCCACTACCCAATCACAAAGACAGAGTGTGTCACTAATCGCTCCGAGACAAAGCCGCCCGCAAGGCGAATCATAATATGTAATTAAAATCTTATTCACGCCAATTATTTATAGTCCACGAGTTAAAGATAATATTTTTTTGCGTATCTTCGCGAATATAGAACTGATAAAACCAAATATCATGAAGAAATTCATACTATTAGCAATCATATGTACGGTGGCCGCTTACTGCCGGTCTCAGCAGGCCCTGTGGAACAACGGAGTCATAGTGTCACCTGAAATTAACAATAATAATACTGTGACTTTCCGGCTCAATGCTCCTAATGCCAAGAGCGTTCAGGTTACAGGTGATTTCCTCCCCACACAGAAGGTCAAGACACCCTTCGGTGAGTTTGACGCTCCCGGCACTGCCGACCTCAAAAAGAACGAGCACGGAATATGGGAGTTCACAACTACTGAATCACTCTCACCCGAGCTTTACAGCTATACATTCTTAGTTGACTCTCTCCGCATCAATGATCCTGCCAACGTATACCAGCTGCGCGACATTGCCTCTATCACGAATATCTTCATAATTCCCGGCGAACAGACTGAAAAGTACCAGGTTAACGATGTTCCTCACGGTAACGTAGCCAAAGTGTGGTACAACAGTCCTTCGCTCGGACTACAACGCCGCATGACGGTCTACACCCCTACAGGCTATGATGATAGCAAGGAGAATTATCCGGTTCTGTATCTTCTTCACGGCATGGGAGGCGATGAAAATGCGTGGTCAGAACTAGGCCGTGCTATCCAGATTCTTGACAACCTGATTGCCAGCGGTGAGGCTGAGCCGATGATTGTTGTTATGCCTAATGGTAACGCTTCGCAGGAGGCAGCTCCCGGTGAAACGTCCAACGGTATGATTCCTCCCACTATCCGCCTACCCAAGACTATGGATGGCACATTCGAAGCTTCGTTCCCTGAAATCGTGAACTATATTGACTCTCACTATCGCACTAAAGCTGAGAAAAGCGGTCGTGCAATTGCCGGACTGTCAATGGGTGGCTATCACTCGCTGCACATCTCGAAAGAGAATCCTGACATGTTTGACTACATAGGATTGTTTTCAGCCGCCATCCTACCAGACAATCAGAACAGTTCGCCAATCTACAGTGATTTCGAAGGCAAGTTGAAAACACAATTTGAAAAGAAACCGGCTCTTTACTGGATTGCCATAGGTAACAGTGACTTCCTGTATGATGCCAACAAAGAGTTCCGTAAACTGCTAGATGACAATGGTTACCCGTATGAATACCACGAGTCACCTGACGGTCACATATGGAAAAACTGGCGCATATACCTCTCGCAATTTGCTCCCCGCATTTTCAAACCTCAAAAATAATTGAACAAAATCTATTTCTACATGCTTATTAATATGTAAGTATCTGCCCCAATAAATAATCGGCTACTTATTTCAAAATATAATTAAGAAGTGGCAGGCATAGGTTTCCCATATCGTAAATATATAGCAGTCATCGCCCTGCAGATTGTGCTCGTGATGACCGTTCTCGATGTAACTGTTGTTAACGTTGCATTGCCGGTACTTGCTGAAGATTTCAACATCAGCAACTCCCAGTCAGTGTGGATTGTAACCATTTACCAGCTGGTAATCACGATGCTGTTGCTGCCCGTCAGTTCCATAGGTGATCTTTTCAGTTATAAGCGCACGTTTCTCACCGGCGTTGTGATATTCACCGTGGCATCAGTGATGTGTGCCGTTTCTCAAAACTTCATAATGGTAGTCCTGTCAAGAGCCGTTCAAGGCATCGGGGCCGCTTGCGTAATGGGAGTAAACATAGCCCTCGTGCGTCTCATCTATCCGCGCGAGATTCTGGGGCGCGGGATGGCACTGAACGCTATGTGTATAGCTATAGCCACGGCTGCCGGCCCGACTGTTGCCGGCGCGTTATTATCCTTTACCACTTGGCACTGGCTATTCCTTGTCAACGTTCCGTTAGGAATCACGGCGTTTTTCATTGGGTTGAAGCTCCTACCACAGAATCCAGCCACTGAACGTAAAGCACGTTTTGACCGCGTGAGCGCAATTGAGAATATGATCGTTTTCGGTTTCATATTCTATGCTTTGGGTAATTTCACCCGCAAGGGAGATATGCTCCTAAGTGGAGTTCTGCTTGCTGTGGGTATTTTAGTAGGGGTATTTTATGTGAGGCGACAGCTCAGACGCACTCAGCCACTACTGCCCATTGACCTGTTCAAAAACTCCATGTACTCGATGAGTATTATAACCTCAGTGTGCTCTTTTATCGCTCAGAACGTCACGATGATTGCGCTGCCGTTCCTTTACCTGAATTATTACCATTTTTCTGAAATCACTACCGGATTACTCATGACACCGTGGCCACTGGCTACAATGATAGTCTCTCCCATAGCAGCCAGATACGTTGAACGCCACAACCCGGGAGCAACGGCTGCCATGGGAATGGCCGTATTCATTACAGGTGTTGTCCTTCTGTTATCATGTGTACATGGTACATCAGAATGGAATATCGCATGGCGAATGGCCGTGTGTGGCGTAGGCTTCGGAATGTTCCAGACACCCAATAATATTGTCATGGTGATGGCTACCCCGGTGAACCGCAGCGGCGGAGCCGGTGGCATGCAAAGTACCGCACGACTTGTGGGCCAGACATTTGGTGCTACCCTCGTAAGCTCCGTCTTTGCACTTATAGCTATCGAGCTGAATGCCGTGAGACTGTGCCTGTACATCAGTGTGGGGTTTGCACTATGTGCCGGAATTTTCAGTTATACGAGAACCTTGGGACACAAGAGCGAACTGCACATGTAGTGTTAGCGTAACTACATGGGGGTTACCTCATTGACATCCACGAGGTGGTTGATGATAGCGAATACCGTGAGACCGGCCGACGTGTGGACATCGAGCTTAGCGCTTATATTGCGGCGATGAGTCGCGACGGTGTGAACTGAGATGCATAGCTCGTCGGCAATCTCCTTGTTAACCTTTCCTTGAGCCACGCAGCGTATAATGTCTTTTTCACGTTCACTGAGGGTGTTAATAGTCCTGGAGATGGCGTCATCCTTCTCACTGCCCGTATCAATTGATTGGGTCCCCCCGTTTTTCTTCTTATCTTTCTCAAGTTTTTCTACGAGGGGGATAAAGAGTTTGCTTTCAACATCGAAATGTGAAAGGAGGTCACGCTCGCAAACGATGATATCAAGCAACGCGCCACTCAACCTCGCATTGTTCTTCTGCTTGTAATGGTAGATGAATATATTCTTGAGTTCGTTAAGTTTTTCTACCGTATCATCGTGACTCTCGGAGTACTGTGCGATATTAAAGTTTTCCTCGGGCTCGCCGTTAAGCAACTGCTGGACGTAACGGAAAATGACTTCGTTCTCATATTCCATGTGCTTCTTGACCTCGTCAACATAGTTATCATAGAATCTTATGAGCAATAATGCCACCTCGCTGGAAACATTGAAGTTGATTGCGTCTATAAGATGGTGCCTGATTTTGGGCAGCGTCACCTCAAGAAATGAACTGTGGGCGCGCTCGAGATATCCCATGAGCGACGTTAGCGAGATTGCCGTTGCATCATAGCTGTAGCCGCTGAGTAGATTGCATACACACAGAAAGGTGGTAATATCCACATCGTTTTCCTTACACGTCTGCTGCACAGTATCGTCACCAAACCCGAATGCTATGTCAAAACGGCTGATAGCCGGCAACAATAGGCTGTTGTCACTAATAAGATCCTTCATTAAATTGCCGGGGCGATAACCCGTTTTCTTGTCGATATTCATAGCTGAAACACGCTTTATTGCATAAGCAAAATTAATCACTGCGTCACTAATTCACAATACTTAAAACAAATGATTTTTATTCCCCGCCCGAATATCAACTAATAATTACCCTATTCAGGGTATTTCAACAACTATTCAGAAGTGTGAACTTTGCAATGCAAAGATAAACCACATAAAAAGTTAGTTAGGTAATACCAGGCCATGAGGCTACATTGTTTGCTCGCAATGTAGCCTCGTTCATTATTTTTTATGTATCTTTGCCCCGTCATAACAATAAACTGATTCAAAGTAATTAAAATTTAACATAACTAATCTTAAATCACAAAATGAAAAAAATCTTTGGCATCATGACCATGCTTGCACTGGCTACCAGCCCCATTGCAGCAAAAAAGCAGGCTACTCCTGAAAAAGACCCGCGCGGAGCAGGAATCTCAATAGGTACTCTTCTTGACAGCGCGAAAGATATCGACAAAGGTTTCTCTGATCTCAAGGACGCCGGCTTCACCTCATGCCAGATTGACTATCGCAAGAAGGCCTGCACACCCGAGGTCGCAAAGCAGGTGAAGGAAGCATCTGAAAAATATGGTATCAAGATGACCACATATATCGGCGTTCCCGGCCACAGCGAGTGGAATTTCATAAAGGGTCCCTCAACAATCGGTCTCGTTCCATTCAACGGCCGCGAGCAGAAGATTGCTGACTACCACGACATGATTGACTTCTGCCAGATTGCAGGTATTCCCGCAATGCACTCTCACTTCGGTTTTATCCCCGAGGATCCCAGCAGCGCTGAGTATCAGTACTTCATCGTTGTAATGAAAGATCTTGCGAACTATGCCAAGGAACGCGGTATCGACATCTACTTCGAGACCGGACAGGAAACTCCCATCACTCTCGTGCGCGCTATCAATGACATAGGCACCGGCAACGTGTTCATCAACTGTGACCTCGCTAACCTCATGCTCTACGGCAAGGCTAACCCCACTGATGCAATACGCCTCTTCGGTGACCTCGTGAAAGATGTTCACGCTAAGGACGGCACATATCCCAGCCGCAACAACCCCAACGAGCTTGGTGAAGAGAAACCTATCCCCGAAGGTGACGTTGACTTCCCCGCTGTAATTGAACTTCTCAAAGAGCGTGGCTATAACGGCTCGCTCACAATCGAATACGAGCTCAGTGACGGTAACCGCGACTACCTCGTGAAGACCCGTGAGTATCTCCAGAACCTCCTTGACACCAAGAACTGATTAAACTTTACAAAAGTAGAGAGCGCGGTCTTTTTTAGGCTGCGCTTATTTTTTTGTCTAAGGCCGTAATCGGGATACGCATGAAATAGTCCCGTAGAAACTACCTTGACATATATTTCCAGCACGGGCGAAAAAAGCCCGTCCTCAGGTGCCATGAATGTTTACTTCGTTAACGTATAGGTTACGAGATATTTCCAGTTTTCGGGTGGAGCGGGTGCATCTACTTTAGTAAATCGACCGTCAAGACCGTGGAATTTCTCTGTTTCGTGAAAATGGCATATGCCGATGCCAAGATCAAGAACTGCCGCAGGACTCTTTGGCTTGTAATAAAAGTGTACGCTGTCACCGTCGACCAGCGCTCTCCAGGGCTGTGAATTAGTATCGGAGGGCGCAATTCTCAGCATTTCGAGAGCTTCATAAAATTGATCGCTTTCAGGAACCGACGTCTTGAAATCATTGTAGAAAAACAGGTCATTGAACGCTTTGCGATTCTTGCTTCCAAGAGTAAAACGCATCAGTTTTTCTCTCATCGTAGGGCCAACGGCTTTTCCCACGGGACAGATTACTTTCAGTTCCTCGCCTGCGGGCCACGTGACATCTTTATCGAAGTCCGAGCCCTTAAAAGTCGCTGCAATCCAGCATGTTCCAAACCCGGCCTGACACGTTTTAAGAACAACCTGCTCAAACTGATAGCCGGCAGTGATGGCTGACTCCTCATCGCTACCGATACCCAGGAGGAAGAAGTCCTCAGCACCCTTAATAATTCCGTAAGTGCTTGGTTTATATCCTTCCTTGAGATTAAACTTCTTGAGTTTTATTGAGACATTCCCTCCAAAAGGGGAATGTGATTCAGCAATTATGCGCTCAAGTTCAGCAATCTGAGAAGCGTTAAGTCCCTCACCGTCAAATGTCCTGACTGAGCGTCGTTCCTTCATGGCATCAATAATATTCATAGCTGGGGTAGTTTAATTATTCTATTTTTCAACACTCCTGAACTCCTTATAGTTCATCTAAAGATATAGCGTGTTGAATTTAACTCACTCTTAGATTTTGCGTATTACCTTAGCCGGATTTCCTGCAACGATGGTGTCTGGTTCAACATCCTTTGTTACAACACTTCCGGCTCCAACCACGGCATTCTCTCCTACTGTGATACCAGGCAAGATTGTAGCACCGGCCCCAATCCACGCCCGGCGACCTATGTGGATAGGTTTGCACGTGATTATCCAGCGGTTGTCAAGGTCGTGATTATTGGAAATGAGCTGAGCGTTGGCAGCAATCATTGCTTCATCATCAATCGTGATACCACCAGCTGCCATCATGAGGCAATCGCTGTTGATTACCACATTATTTCCTATCTTCACCTTATTAAATCTCACGCCTTTAAGCGGTGTCACAATTCGGCTGTTCACGCCCATGTCAGGGAACAGTTGACGCATGAGTGAATCATATTCCTCAGTGCAGGGCATCGTGTTGTTAAACTTAAAGAGAGTCTGAGCGTGGAACACTGAAAGTTCCATTTCTTCCTTCGTAGGATTAGCGCAATCTATTCTTATTTCTTCCATATTTTTTACGTTCAATGTTTACCACGCAAATTTAAAACAAATAACTTTCAAGTCACTTTCACAAATATCCGCACAAGTTTTACTATTTTACTTAAATATTTTCTGTGGCTATCACACACCTCTTATGTAGCAACGGCTTAGTGAGATCAATGCCGGTCACGACCCATGAGAACCGGGGCTGATTTTTATCTTACCACCACCGCGCCGAGCCGGGTTGTGTAGTCCGGGGATTTCATGGCCCGACGGATTGCGTTGACAAACTTTACACTCTTCCCGTCATCGCCCTTATCTCTATATTGCTGTGAGCCTAACACGAATCAGGAGAACTTATTCCCCCGGAAACTTGTTTCAAATACATTATGAATGGAATTGCAATAGGACTCTTACTCCCGTTTCTCGGTACTACACTTGGGGCGGCATGCGTTTTTCTTATGAGAAAAGCGATGCCTCCGCGTCTGCAAAAGATATTGACCGGCTTTGCCGCCGGGGTTATGGTAGCGGCCTCGGTTTGGTCGCTTCTGATTCCGTCAATCGAGATGACCGGCAAGGAGGGCTTTATGAGTATTCTACCTGCAATCGTAGGTTTTTTAGTGGGTATCTTATTCCTATTGTTTCTTGACGAAATTATTCCTCACCAGCATATAGAAAGTGGTGAAAGCGAAGGTCCAAAGTCACATCTGTCAAAGACTGCCAAGATGGTCTTTGCAATAACGCTTCACAATATCCCGGAAGGAATGGCTGTGGGCGTTGCTCTCGCCGCTGCGTTGGAGAATAGCTCATATCTTCCCATGGCGGGCGCGGTAGCACTATCTCTTGGCATCGCCATTCAGAATTTCCCTGAAGGAGCTATCGTCTCAATGCCTTTAAGAAGTGCGGGTAATACTAAGTGGAAATCCTTCCTGATGGGAACCCTGAGCGGGGTAGTTGAACCCATAGGAGCAATCGTTACCATTCTGCTTGCTTCGTTCGTGCTTCCGATTCTTCCATACCTCCTGTCGTTCGCAGCCGGGGCAATGATGTATGTTGTGGTTGAGGAATTGATTCCTGAAACTCAGGAGGGCAAACATTCTAATCTGGGGACTATCGGATTTGCCATAGGTTTTCTGCTTATGATGGCTCTCGACGTGCTGCTCGGTTAATGAATTACCAAGAGTGTGCTGGGGATTTGTTGTAATATCTGTGGTGAAAGTCCATGAAGGGGCGTAGTTGTTGACGAACCCCAGAGCAACTTGCAACGGAGGGGAGTGCACAAAAATTGTTACGGGAGGAGGAAGCGGCCGGTGATACTGGCGGGATGACTGGCGATATCACCGGGAGTACCGGTTGCTACTATTTCACCACCCTCGACGCCTCCACCGGGACCCATGTCAACGATATAGTCGGCATTGCGCATCACGTCAAGGTCGTGTTCAATCACTACAACCGTGGCGCCCAGGTCGATGAGCTGTTGGAACACATTGAGCAATGTGCGCACATCAAGCGGATGCAGACCGATGGTGGGCTCGTCAAAAACAAAAAGCGTATTGCCCTGTTCGCGTCCCATTTCCAGAGCCAGCTTTAGTCGCTGGGCCTCGCCGCCTGAAAGGCTCGGAGTAGCTTCGCCCAGGGTCAGGTAACCTATACCGAGATTCTTCAGCGTCTCAAGTCGCTGTCTTATAGCTTTCCAGTCCTCACAGCTCCCTATGGCTGTATTAACATCCTGCTCCATGAGCTGAGGGAGCGAGAATGATTCCCCTTTCTTGGTCTTGCATTCAACGTCCCACGCATCACGGCTGTAACGAGAGCCATTACACAAGGGGCATGGTATGTCCACGTCGGGAAGGAACTGAACGTCAAGGCTTATCTCGCCCGTGCCGTCACATTCGGGGCAACGCAGAGAGCCGGTGTTATAGGAGAAGTCGCCAGCCTTATATCCGCGCTCCTTGGAGAGCGGCTGCCTGGCATAAATCTTGCGGAGCTCGTCGTGGACGTTAGCGTAAGTAGCTACGGTCGACCGCACATTTGCACCGATGGGAGTTGAGTCAATCAGCTTGACATTCTCGATGCCATCGGCGGTGATTGAGGTTACATGTGCGGGCAACTTCTCTCCATTAATCTTTGACAGCAGCCCCGGCACGAGGCTCTCGAGAATGACGGTAGTCTTTCCGGAGCCCGACATTCCTGTAACTACCGTAAGGCGTCCCTTGGGAATACTGAGAGATAATGGTTTGACAGTATGAAGGCCGGTCATTGTCATCTCGATAGCGCCATGTTCAAACATTTCGCCGGTCTTGACCTCAGGACGCACACGCTTATCCTCTCGCCCGGCGAGAAACGGCCCTATCATTGATGCCGGGTTATGCTCAATCTGAGTTATTGTTCCCTCAGCGATGATACGTCCACCGTTAGCACCGGCTCCGGGTCCCAGTTCCACAACATGGTTAGCTTCCTTAAGAATCTGAGTGTCATGGTCAACGAGGACCACTGAATTACCGTCAGCCACGAGGTCGTGCATTACTCCGGTCAGCCCCCGGATATTAGCCGGATGCAAGCCAATGGATGGCTCGTCAAGGACGTATAATACTCCGGTGGTGCGGTTCCTCACCACGCGTGCTAACTGCATGCGTTGTCGCTCGCCGGTTGATAGCGTGGAGGCAGCACGGTCGAGTGTAAGATAACCGAGACCCAGTTCCATCAGCCGGGTTGCTGTGAGCATGAATGACTCGATGATGCTCTTGGCCATTGCACGCATCTGAGGGGGCATTGAGTCAGGTACCTTATTAATCCACTCGATGAGGCCAGAGAGAGACATAGCGGTCACCTCGGCAAGATTTAATCCCATGATGCGCGGGCCGCGGGCTTTCTCTGAAAGGCGGGTACCGTGACAGCATGGACACACTTCACTCGTGAGGAATTTCTCTACGCGCTTCA
>JAAVGQ010000136.1 GCA_014800105.1 Bacteroidales bacterium
AGAATCTGCGGTATGATTACACCTGTCAAAAGAATGCTAATCCCAAGGGAGATAATTATGTTGGCCAGCCAAAGCTCCATATTTAGTTAATTTAGTTTTACGCTTTTGTGCGTATCGGCAAAGTTAACGAATTTATCTTTCCCTAACAAATTAAATGTGACGTTTGAATCAATTTGAACCATGTTGTATAGCATAATTCATGGGAGTTGTGTTTTCTCAATCTTTTTCATTGTTAGGGGAGGTGAGAGGTGTAAAATGAAAGTCGCGTTTCCGTGGGATGGAAACGCGACTTTAAAGTTTTATCGGATTCAAGGCAGAGTCACTCTGCTTGAATTTGATTCAGGATTATTTCTTTTCCTCACCGCCGATTCCCTTACGACCTACGAGGTAAGCAACGGGAGTGGCAATGAACAGGGTAGAGAGTGTACCGGTTATTACACCGAAGAGCATTGCGAATACGAAACTGCGGATGGCATCACCACCGAGGATGAAGATGCAGAGCAGTACGAGCAATGTTGATGCAGAAGTCATGATAGTACGACCGAGGGTTGAGTTGAGTGACTTGTTGATTGTGGTGAAGAAGTCCTGCTTGGGATAAAGCTGGATGTTTTCACGAACGCGGTCAAACACAACCACGGTATCATTAATCTGGTAACCGATAATGGTCAGGATTGCTGCAATGAATGTCTGGTCAACCTCCATTGAGAAGGGAAGGAAGTCGTAGCCGATTGAGTAGATACCCACGATTGTGAAGGCTGTGAAGGCTACGGCAGCGAGAGCACCGAGAGAGAACGCGATGTTGCGGAAACGCAGGAGGATGTAGAGAAACATTGCGATGAGTGACAGCGTTACGGCAATGTAAGCAGCTGAACGCATGTCGTCAGCTACAGTCGGTCCTACAGTCTGAGAGCTGAGTATACCCTTGGTGTCATCGAGGGTTGAGAACTGGTCGATGCTCATGTTGCCGATGAGGTTCATGCCCTTGAGTGTATCGTAGAGCTTCTGAGTGATTTCAGCGTCGATAGCTTCAGCGCTTTCTTCAGCATCAATCTTGTAGTTGGTTGATACGCGCACCTGGTTCTGCTCCATGATGTTGATGACGCTGAGTGAAGAACCGTCGAACTGGTTGCTGAGAGCATCCTTGATTGCAACGGGGTCAGCAGCTGTCTCACACTTGATGATATAGTTGCGGCCACCTGAGAAGTCGATGCCGGGGTTGAGACCGCGAACAGCGAATGAAACGATTACAATCACGATGAAACCGATCACGATAGCAAGCGCCTTCTTGCTCTGGCCAAGGAAGTTGTAGTTGCTGCTTACAAACATCTTGCGAGAGAGGGAAGTGCTGAATGTGAGTGCCTGGAATGCCTTGCTCTTAGCGCCGAGGATAAAGACGATTCGAGTTAAGTAAACGGCGGTGAAGAATGAGCAGATGATACCGATGATGAGGGTGGTAGCGAAGCCCTTGATGGGGCCTGTACCGAAGTAGAGGAGGATTACACCGGTGATGATCGAAGTCAAGTTAGAGTCAAAGATTGCTGAGAATGCATTTGAGTAACCGTCAGCGATAGCGGTGCGAACACCCTTGCCGGCGCGAAGCTCTTCCTTGGTGCGCTCGAAGATGAGCACGTTAGCGTCAACTGCCATACCGAGAGCGAGCACGATACCTGCGATACCTGAGAGGGTAAGCACTGCCTGGAATGATGAGAGGATACCAACGGTGAAGAAGAGGTTGAACACGAGGCCGAGGTTAGCAACGAGGCCGGGAATCCAACCATAAATGCAAATCATGAAAATCATGAGAAGCACGAGCGCTACGATGAACGACATGATGCCGTCGTCAATAGACTGCTGGCCGAGTGAGGGACCCACGGTCATGCTGCTTATGATGTCAATCTTGAAGTCCATTTTACCGCTCTTGAGAACGTTAGCAAGGTCCTGAGCTTCCTGAACGGTGAAACGACCGGTGATCTGTGAAGAACCACCTTCGATAGCGCCGTTAACGTTGGGGGCTGAGTAAACAACGTCGTCAAGAACGATAGCGATGGGGTAGTTGATATTGTTGCCTGTAATCTTAGCCCATTGCTTTGCGCCGTTGTTGTCCATGCGCATTGAAACGTATGAACCCATGCCGCCGGTAGCGTCGTAGTCGGCAACGGCATTTACAACCACGCGACCGTCGAGAGCCGGGCGACCTTCATTGGTCTTGAGGGCATAGAGCTCATAGAAGTCAACGTTGTTCTTGTCAGTGATAGGCTTGTTGGCCCAGCGGAAGGCAACTTCGTTACCGAAGTAGTTTGCAGCCTCGGGGGTGTGGAGGAGAGAGTCAACCATGTGACGGTTGTTGGCGGTAGCGAAACCTACAACTGCGGGACCGTTAAGACCAATATTGAGGTAGTCACCGATACCCTTGTTGTCATAGTTGCCGCTCTGGCGCTGTACGTTGGTGAGAGCTTTGAGCTTGCCAACGTATTCGGGAGCCTTAGCTTGGAAAGATTCGTAGAATTCGAGGTTAGCTGAACGTTTGATGAGCTCAGTCATGCGCTGCTGGTCTTTAACGCCGGGGAGCTCAAGCAGAATTTGACCGTCGCGACCCTTGAGCACCTGGATGTTGGGTGATACAACACCGAATGCGTCGATACGGTTGCGGAGAACGTTCATCGCTGAGTTGTTAACGCGGTTCACAACTTCTTCCTTAAGGCGGTCAACAGCCTTAGAGTCGTTGTCGCCTGCCTGCACGATGTTAGGGAACACTACAGCAAGGTCAGCGAGGCGGTCCTTACCTTCAGCAACGCGATACTGCTCAACGAAAGTGCCTACGAAGTCGTCGGTCTTGTGGGCCTTATAAAGAGAATCAGTAACAGCGACCGCGCGGTCAAATGACGCGTCCTTGCCATCAACTTTCATGGCACGGAGAATGTCGGGCATTGACACCTGGAGGGTAACGTTCATACCACCCTTGAGGTCAAGACCGAGGCCGATACCCCATTTCTGTACTTCGTTGTAGTTGTAGCCCAACCATACAGGAGTCTTGGCGATTGAATCCATGAAGTTCTTGCGGGCTGACTTGTAGACGTCGGAGTTCTCGTTACCCTGGCCGGCTATAGACAGTGCATAAGTGTCAGCTTTCTTGTCAAAATGATTGGTGACAATCGAGAAAGACAAGTAGAAAACACACACGATCACTAAGAAAATAGCAATAACACCGGCAACGATGCTTCCTAATGTTCCTTTGCTTTGCATGTGAAAGATTAGTTATTAAATTGATTATTTATTGAATTTTAACTCTTTAGACCCGTACACGGGTTTTCAGCTTGCAAATATACGCAAAAAATGACAAAAGCAAAAATAAAAGTCATATAGAGTGTTAAAACCGCGCTTATTACAACGGTTTTCAGCTGTTTTATAATCGGTATCCTACACCTTGACAAAGCTGTTGTAATTGTTTTTTTTGAGCATCGCTTGTGGCGAAGCGCTTTTTCCTCAGAAAAATCATTTAAAAATTTTCCACGCAAGTGAACAATTTTTAAACGTCGTTTGTAATAGTTAAAGTTAATCTCTCTCTCACGAAACTTTCTCCACACGCCATGATAACCCAATACCTTAAGAATTAAATAACTAACTAATATCACTAACTAATCAATTTACTCGATGAAGCAATTCGCAATCCGAATCACTCAAAAGATTCTCATGACGATGGCGTGCTTAATGGTAACTTGCGGCGCAATGGCCCAGGTTACTGTCACCGGTACCGTTGTTGATCCCGACGGCGAGCCGATGATCGCAGCCACAGTGCTCGAAAAGGGTACAAGTAATGGTGTTGCAACTGATTTCGATGGAAACTTCACTATCACGGTTGCCAATCCTGATGCTACTCTGGTTTTCTCTTACGTGGGTTTCTCAAGCCAGGAAGTTGCGCTCAACGGGCGCACTGACATCAAGGTAGTTCTTGACTACAGTGCTGTGATGCTCAATGAGGTAGTAGCAATCGGTTACGGTACTGTCAAGAAATCAGACGCTACCGGTTCAGTGGCAATCGTGAAGCCTGACGAAATTGAGGCCGGTATCGCTACTTCAGTTCAGGATATGCTCGTGGGATAGACACCGGGCGTTATCGTAACAACCAGCGGTGGTCCTGAAGGGGCGGCTAACATCCGCATCCGTGGTGGTTCTTCACTTTCAGCGTCCAACGATCCTCTAATCGTTGTTGACGGTGTCCCCTTGAGCAATGACGGCGTGCAGGGCATGAGTAACCCCCTTGCCATGATCAACCCTGAATCCATCGAGTCAATGACAATTCTTAAGGATGCATCAGCGACAGCAATCTACGGTTCACGTGCATCAAACGGTGTAATTATCATTACCACCAAGAAAGGAGCGAGCGGTACACCCACGCTGACCTTCAATGCTAACTTCTATGTTGACCAGGCTGCTAAAATCTGGGATGTTCCCAACGCAGGCGAGTTTGCTGATCTTGTAAAGAAATACTACGGCGCTGACTCTAACGCCTATGCTAAGCTTGGACAGGCTGATACTGACTGGCAGCGCGAAATCCTCCGTACTACATTCTCAAGCGATTATGCACTGAGCATCGCCGGCAAGGCTCACGACTGGCTTCCTTACCGATTCTCTCTTTCCTATACAAACAGCAACGGTATTCTCAAGGATTCAAGCATGGACCGCGTGACATTCGGCATGAATCTTTCACCCAAGTTCTTTGACGACCACCTGTCAGTTAACGCTAATGCCAAGGGTTACTATCTGCGCAACCAGTTCGTGAACAATCCCATTGGTTCAGCACTTTCATTTGATCCCACAGCTCCTGTCTATAAGTATTATCCCGTTGTTGCGGGAAACAGCGGCCAGACCCAACTATATAACGGCTATTATGGAATAATTGATGCTAACGGTAAGCTTGACCAGAACTCTAACGTCAATCCCATGGCAACCATTAAGGATCGCCGCGATATTGCTGACGTCCTGCGTTCTAACGGCAATCTCCAGCTCGATTACTCATTCCATTTCCTCCCCGAGCTCCATGCCAACCTCAACCTCGGTTACGACATTTCACGCTCAAGCGAGGATATCGCGGTTGCCCAGAACACTGTAACCTCCTGGCTTAACCACAACAAGACCGGTGCCGGTTACGAGAACCACATCTACCAGTTCCGTTCCAACACTCTTCTTGATTTCTACCTTAACTACCGCAAGGACTTTGAAAAGATTCAGTCTAACCTTGACGCAACTGCCGGTTACTCATGGCAGCGGTTTGCCGGCAATGGATGGCACTATGGTGCTGATTCGGAGGCTGACCGCCAGACAACCATCGGTTACTATAACCCCACCTACGATGCAAATCGCGGCGGTTACGTTCTTAATACCAACCCTGAGACCGCAGCTCTCATCGGCAAGAATTACAAAGATGATGAGATTGATCCCTCAGGCAACTTCCACTGGAAGAATCACCTCCAGCTGCTCTCTTTCTTCGGTCGTGTAAACTATACCTTCAAGGATCGCTATCTTGCAACTGTTACCGTCCGTGGTGACGCTACCTCGCGCTTCGCGCCCAAGAACCGTTGGGGCGTATTCCCCGCCGTGGCCCTCGGCTGGCGCATCAGCGAGGAACATTTTATGGACAGCGCCCGTGGCTGGCTCTCAGACCTGAAACTCCGCCTGGGTTACGGTGTTACCGGCCAGCAGGAAGTGGGGTCTACCTGTAACTACCTCCCCATGTACTCAATCGCCTCCCCCGGTTCCTACTATCCCACTGTTGTTAACGGCCACACGGTGTATGTTTCTCCCTACTATCTCATGGGTTACAACCCTGACCTGAAGTGGGAGTCAACAGCAACCTGGAACGCTGCGTTTGACTTCGGTTTCCTCAATAACCGCATTACCGGTAGTGTTGAAGCTTACCTCCGCAAGACTACTGACCTCCAGAGTTTCGTGACCGTTGCTGCCGGTTCTTCTACCACCAACGAGCTCTACATGAACATTGGTTCTCTTGAAAACTATGGTGTTGAATTCAATATTACCGCCCGTCCCGTGGTTACCAACGACTTCAACTGGACAGTAAGCTACAACGTGGGCTGGAACCACAGCGAGATTACGTCACTCTACGATGACAACGCGATTATCCCCACCGGCGGAATCTCAGGTGGTAACGGTAACACCGTCCAGGGACAGCGCGTGGGTTACGCACCTTACACTTTCCGCCTCTATCAGCAGGTATATGACAAGGATGGTCTACCCATCGCAGGTCTCTATGTTGACCAGAATGGTGACGGCCAGATTAACGATGCCGATCTCGTGATGAAGCATGACCGCGCACCCAAGGTGACAATGTCAATGAGCAACAACTTCCGCT